>NZ_OY763932.1:0-300000 GCF_963667685.1 Maridesulfovibrio sp.
ACATCCTTTCTGGAATTACTCTTTCCATAATACTGAAATGGTGGGTTGGAATTTTCTTTATTTATCTGGGTATAAAGCACTTTATATTGCCATTTGTTCCTGCGAAGACTCATAAATTTATAGGGTATGCAGAAACATGGGTAATTGTAGGTTTGGTCGCCTCCGTTCTTACAAGTTCGTGGCTGCCGCTCGGACCGGAAAAAGGCATGAGCAATAATTATGCTTTTGTAGCCTTAATTATCGGAAGTTTAATGCTCTTTTTCGAATTATTCCGTTACAACTACGCCAGAATGCTTGGATGGTGCCTTAATCATAAATTACTCTTTTTATCTCTGCCAACTTTTATCATTGCGTTGGGAATGTCTATCTGGCTTGGCTTCGGCAATCTTACATCATTCCTACCTGACACAATCAGAACCTCTGCTCCGTACATCAAACTGGCTCACACTTTCCCCGGCTTAGGTAAGGAATTTATGCCGGACCTTGATGAAGGCGCATTTTTGTTCATGCCCACCACTATGCCGCATGCATCCATAGGCGAAGCTCATGATGTTCTGCGTAAACAGGATATGATGATTCAATCTATTCCAGAAGTGGAATCGGCCGTTGGCAAACTCGGAAGAGCAGAAACGCCTCTCGATCCAGCGCCTATTTCCATGATCGAAACTGTCATTAATTATAAATCCGAATATGTTGTTAGTAAATCAGGAGAGAGACTCCGTTTTAAATATGACCCCGATCAAAAAGACTACTTTCGCAATGTCAAAGGTGACCTTGTTCCGGCAAAGGACGGATATCCCTATTTAGTGCAAGGATACTATGCTAGAGACGACAATGGAGAACTTATTCCTGATGAAAATGGTAAACCTTTCAGAATTTGGCGATCTGCCCTTAGTCCAGAGCTGAATCCAAAACGCAAGAGCTGGAAAGGTATAACTTCTCCGGATGATATATGGGATGAAATAGTCAAAGCAGCTAAAATCCCCGGAGTAACTTCCGCGCCGAAACTGCAACCAATAGCCGCAAGAATTGTAATGCTGCAATCCGGCATGCGAGCTCCCATGGGCATCAAAGTTAAAGGCCCAAATCTGGAAACACTGGAAAAAGTAGCTCTTGATCTGGAAAGACTGCTCAAGCAGGTAGGGTCAATACAGCCGGAAGCCGTTATTGCCGACCGCATCGTGGGTAAACCATACCTTGAAATTGTTATCGATCGTGAAGCCATTGCAAGATATGGAATTATGCTTTCACAGGTACAGGATGTTATTGAAGTGGCTGTCGGCGGTAAGGTAGTGACAACGACTGTCGAAGGTCGTGAACGTTATCCTGTCAGGGTTCGCTACATGAGAGAGCTGCGCGATAACATAGATGATCTCGGCAATATTCTTGTAAGCACTCCGGCCGGAGAACAAATCCCGCTCAGCCAACTGGCAGAGATAAAATATATTCGCGGACCGCAGGTCATCAAAAGTGAAGATACATTTCTGGTCGGCTACGTACTGTTCGACAAAAAACCAGGGTTTGCCGAAGTGGATGTAGTTGAGCAGACTCAGACTTTTCTTAATTCTAAAATTAAATCAGGCGAGCTGACTATTCCTGCCGGAGTTTCATACGAATTTGCAGGTAGTTATGAAAATCAGATCAGAGCACAAAAGAAACTTGCTATAATCCTGCCACTGGCACTGATGTTCATAGTACTTATTTTATATTTACAGTTCAAATCCCTAGCAACAACTCTAATGGTCTTTTCAGGCATTTTCGTTGCATGGTCCGGCGGATTTCTTATGGTATGGATGTACGGTCAACCGTGGTTTATGCATTTTACCGTATTTAACACACCCATGCGCGAATTATTTCAGGTAGCTCCCATCAACTTAAGTGTTGCCATTTGGGTCGGTTTTTTAGCTCTATTCGGCATAGCCTCGGACGATGGAGTTATCATGGCAACCTATCTGGATGAAACTAAAAATGAACGTAAAGCTACCAGCATTCCCCAAATCAAGCAGGCTATCATTAAAGGAGCACAAAGAAGAATCCGCCCGGCTCTGATGACCTCGGCAACTACTATCCTTGCACTACTCCCTATCCTAACCTCAACAGGTCGCGGATCAGATATTATGGTTCCTATGGCAATTCCATCATTCGGAGGCATGACTATTGCCATACTTACCGTATTTGTAGTGCCTGTGCTTTATTGTGGTGTTGAAGAAATAAAACTAAAAAAAGTGATGAACCCAAAATAATTTTTACTGTTTTTCATGAGTTCGTTAAGAGGCTGCATTCAATAGAATGTAAACCCTTTTTCGGGGTTAGGTATTATGCTTATCTAAATGAAAAAATGTTTTTTTAAAGAATATTTTTAATTATCATTTACCCTGAGGACTAAGGATAAATAGCATCATCTTGTCATGTTTTAACCACTAAAAACTTGACAAATAACAAAAGGAGAATATCTTAATTTCAGGAGCGGATTAAATCATGCAAGTTTCAGCGCAGATAAATAACTATATAGAATCAATCCCACCGGGGAAGATCATCACTTATCAGGACTTTAGAGACTTGCAGAAAAGCAAGCCACAAGCTCTAGCGAAGGCTTTGGAACGTCTGGTCAAAAAGCAGGTTTTAATCCGGCAAGCAAAAGGAGCTTTCTACCGCCCAAAGGAAACCATTTTTGGGAAGGTCAGCCCTTCTGACGAAGAACTTATTTCCTTTCAAACACGCAAAGACGATAGGGTTACCGGAATTCTCACCGGACAGTCAGTATATCTCAAGCTTCAGATAGCCACGCAGGTTCCGAGTACTCTAACCATTGCGAGTATCACTCCTAGAAAAAAACAAACTGTAGGCAAACTTCAAGTCCAGTTCGTGCGCAGTTATGTTTCATCAATAGAGAAAGAAGACATCCCACTGATAGAGCTGCTCGAAGCTCTAAGGTTCATCAAGAAAGCTCAGGATTGCACACCGGACGAAATTGTTGCTGCGGTCGGGAGAAAGATGAAAGACCTTACAGAAGGAGAATTGAAAAGACTGGTTGAGTTTGCGAAAGCATACCCTCCCATGGTTCGAGCCCTTTGTGGAAGTCTTTGCGAAACCATTCCTGAAGGGTTAGCTAAACCCTTTCTGATCGAGTCATTGCGTGCGACTTTGAATCCATATACGAAATACAAATTGCCAATATCTGAAACTATTCTGAAAAATAAAAAGGCATGGGGTATAGTGTGAAGCTTCACGAATCCAAAGAGTTTTTTGAAGACGCGATACAGGCCACAGCAGAACACCTCCGCCTGCAAAACATCTTCATTGAAAAAGATTACTGGCTAACATTGGCTCTTTATCGCATTGCCCAGACAGATCTCGCAGCGGTGACTGTATTCAAAGGCGGGACTTCACTTTCCAAAGCATACGGATGTATCGAACGCTTTTCAGAAGATGTTGACCTTGCCGTCATTACAGACAAGGACCAGCCAGCTAACCAGACAAAAAAGCTACTCAAAAGAATCACCACAGTAGCGAGTGTAGATTTAAAAGAAGAACTGGAAGGCAGCAGTAAAGGTTCTATGATCCGTAAGATCTACTATTCCTACCCAAAGTCATTCGATGGAACATTTGGATCAGTTTCAAATAAAATTTTGCTAGAAGTGAACGCCTTCGCCCATCCATCACCCGTTCAGCCAATGCCGATTTCTACTTATATTTACGACTTTCTGAAAAGCCGTGGGCAAGATGAAATTATCAAGCAATTTGACCTTCAGCCTTTCTCGTTTCAGGTTCTCTGCCTTGAGCGGACCTTCACTGAAAAAATAATGGCAATAGTCAAAGCTTCATGCAGTGAAACTCCGATCGAATCTCTGCGCCAGAAAATCAGGCATATCTACGATATCCACCAACTTATGCAGAGAGAAGAAATTCAAACATTCGTAGGCTCTCCTGATTTTCATGAGTTACTGGAAGTGGTGCGGAAATATGATCAAGGAGCCCCAGTTGGAGATGGCAAGTGGATAGACATGGATATTGCCGAATGCCCTATTTTTGCTGACACAGAAAACATATGGAAGTCGCTAAGTTCTGCGTATCGGGATGGCCTTGGGGCTATTGTTTATGGGGAGTTGCCTGCGGAAAAGGATGTGTTGGAGTCGCTGAACAAAGTTTGCTACAGCCTAAAGTAAAAGGGAACAAAAAATATGCTTGCTGAATTAAAAACAGATTATGAACATGCTAATGCATTGGTCAATATTTTAATTGATCGCGCAACGGGCGGAAATATCGACGAATACGACTATACACAGTTACGTAATTATTTTGTAACAGACAATAGATTTGCAGACATCTTACCTAAGTGGTTTGCAAGTAAGCGTTCAGTGAATCAGTTTTGGCAGTTCATTAAAAATGAATACGGGAGCTACTCTGAGCGACGAGATTTCATATGGACAGAATTTGAACGTCTTATTTCTTTTTGTGAATGTGACAATGGAGTTTGCGCCGAACCAGTTATTACATCAGGACTTGAAAAGCTCGATAGTAATGGTGTTAATAGAGCTTGGGCAAAGGCTCTGGAACGCATAGAAAATGATCCTGAGGGCGCAATTACTTTGGGACGTACACTGCTAGAATCTGTCTGCAAGCATATTCTTGACCTACGCGGTATTCAATACGAATCAAAAAACATTAAGCTTCATAAATTGTACAGGACTGTAGCAGACGAATTGAACCTAGCCCCAGAACAACACGATGAAGACTTGTTCAAGCAAGTTCTAGGTGGATGCTCAGCCGTTGTAAATGGCTTAGGATCACTTAGAAATTCCCTTGGCGACGCTCACGGCCCCGGCGTGTTGCATGTTCGCCCACAGCCAAGGCATGCAAGACTTGTTGTAAATATTGCTGGAGCAATGACACTATTTCTCATTGAAACGGCCAACAAATGATCGTTTTATTAAAAAAATGTATCCCACAAAAAATGACTACAGCCTAAACTTTAAATCAATGAAGTTTCATGTAGTTTGCCCCCTATTGCCAGCGTAGAAGGGCATGGAGTCCTCTTTTAGAATGTGTAACAAATGCAAGGCAATTTACCTGCAATACAAGAGATAATTAACGGAATATGTTGTGCCCCGGTACGAGGCACAATTGAATGGAATCTTAAAAGAGTCCTTCCCGCATTTGAGAATAGGAAACAGCACCTTAAAGCTAAGGCTGCTCTGATCAAGTTTGTCCTTGCATCGCCAACAGGCACAACATGAACAGGCATGAAGTCATCCAGCACAGCTCAGTCCTTCGCATTCAAGTCCTTTCGGTGGTTTGATGTCTCGTTCGTACAGGTTCAGAGATACAGCCACTGGAACATTGAATCCGATTCCCTTCGCCTACCCTGTCACATCGATTAGATTTCCGTCTTCTATCACCTGCTTCCGCAGTATAGAAATAGATCATCCGAAACAGTAGATCGCAATTAATTACCTCCAGTAAATCTCCTTCAATTTCATATTGTTAAATAATCATAAAAATTGAAGGTTATCTTGTTTGGTCTGATTTGATCACTGGGGGGGATTATCGTTATTTTTTCTGATGATTCTGTGGATCAGGGGATAATGTGGTTAGTGGAATGGGTGGTTGCTGCTGGTTCTTCAGTTGATCGAAGACGGTGTGCTCATGTGTACATATAATATTACAAATAAAATATTTGACGATAGCCTTTAACCAGAGCATCATACAACCATACTATGCGATTTAAAAACAATGGATTTTTTATGAATATGAGGCGTGGTTTCTTCCGTATATGAATAATTTTGAGGCTCTTTTAGATAATTAAAATGTCTGTCGTAGAACATTTAAATCTGCAAGACAGAAACAAATTATTTGCGGTATATATTTCATTAACTTCATACAAAAATAGATATAAATGATACCTAACAACGCTATCCAAAGAGTATTTCAAATTCAAGTAAACAATTCTACCGGGACATGTTTCACAGTAGAACATAAAAACAAACAGTACATAGTAACAGCTAAACACATAGTGGCTGAAATAGAAGAAAAAACAACTATTGAAATATTTCATAATAAACAATGGAAAACTATAGAAGTTCAACTAGTTGGTTTTGCGGACAATCCAATAGATATAGCTGTTTTAACAACAGACATACAAATTTCTCCCCTGTATCCACTACCAGCAACCGCTAAGGGATCAGTATATGGACAGGATGTGTATTTTCTAGGTTTTCCGTATGGTCTGTACGAACATGTCGGGGAAATGAACAATAACTTTCCTTTACCTTTTGTAAAAAAAGCAACTTTATCTAGCATGTCGCTCACTGATGAAATCCAAATCTACTATCTAGACGGGCATAATAATCCCGGTTTCTCAGGAGGTCCTGTAGTGTTCAAAGAACCCTATCCAACGGAAAAGGACTTCAAAATATTAGGAGTTATTTCAGGCTATAGATTTGAGTCTAAGCCAATTCATGACGAAGACAAAACTCTTCCATATTATGTAAAAGAAAATTCGGGGATAATAATCAGTTACGGCATAAAACACGCTACAGACATAATTGAACAAAATCCAATAGGATTCGAACTACCTCCGCAATCATTTTAAGCCGCTAGCTAAGAACTGAACGAAAACCACTGTACGAATATGAAAGAAGACGACTTACTAAATCCAGACAGGCTAATGGATATGCTCAAAAATGATCGAGGGTACGCATCATTTTTTGCACCTCCAATTAATGCCAGTTCAAAAGGAAAAGCCATCTATGAGCTTGGCGTCGCTAATGATTTGATTAAATCACATATTGAACTGCAAGCAGTTCTCCCATATATGAATCCCAAAATTTCAGAAGCTGACCCACCAGACTGTGTCGCAGAAGGCAATATAGCAATAGAAATAACTGAACTAGTAAACGAGCATGCCGTAGGTATGAACGCTCGAATAAAACAAGGTAGGGCAGGAAAAAATGACTTCAAATGTTATGGAGATTGGAATGAATCTTTGTTCAAAAAACAACTACTAAAAATCATAGCCAAGAAAGATAGCAGGAAACTTCTGGGTGGACCATACACAAAATATATTCTTATAATGAGCACCGATGAATTTTTGCTAGAATATAAAACAGTTAAAAAATGGACTCAAAACATGAAACCAGCAGTAACAAACCTTCTGGATCGTATTTATCTACTTTTTTCGTACAAGCCCCAACATATTCCAGCCTATCCATTCATTGAGATACCAATTACCAAAGAGAAATAAATTTCAAATGAAAGAGTATTATACCAAATGCTCCTAACAACACACCCTAATTCAAAAGAGATTTATATTTAGAACACTTCCCAGTAAAAAAAGCATTTTGTTTATTCTCTTTCCCAAAAGGCTTAGTGCCATGTTCCCAAGTATATTCACCTGATTCCTTAAAAATATTCAAAGAAACCTCCCAACTAATTTCTGAAGCAGGAAAAACTATATGATATACTCTACCATCTTGAGAGTATGTTCCATTACGAGAGACACTTGTCCCCACTAACTGAACAAGATTACTATTTCCACTTATAATTATCCGATGCGTATCACATTTTAATCTAATATCTTCGGCATATGCAGTTGCAGCAATCAGTAACGAACAGACTAAAATAACTATAATTTTCTTCATAATCATTAATGTTATATGAAAAGCAAGTTACCTATAATAAATGCATTATAACAACAACCACATGATTATTATCCCAAACAGGTTGGAATCCCCGGTTGGCAGCAACCCCAAATATACCCATAAAAACGCAGAAAAGGGTTAACCAAAAAACTAGTTAACCCTATAACATTATTAAACATGGTGACCACAGCAGAAATCGAACCTGCGGCACAAGGATTAGGAACCCTGTAAATTGTAAATAAGTCCTGTATCATCACACATTAACGCCTCATCTCCTTATTTTTCGCCCGTTTTCTCCCCACTAACCGCGCAAACGCCCCGACAACCGCTCCAACTCGCTTAAGACTCTTTCCAAGTCGCTCTGCAAGTCCCGGCAACCTTGAACCTCCCTTGTCAGCTCGGCAATCTTCTTGTCCTGCTCGCTTAATCTGCGGCTTTGCTCCTTCTCTATTCTGGCTAGGGCCTCCGATAAGTTCTGACTTAACTCGTTCATAATCTACCTCTTTAGTAAAAGCGCAGGACTTCCGCTCTCTGTGCGTGTTATTTCCAACTTCATTCCCTTGGGGAAAACCAGATATTTTTGATTCTCGGTCTGGTAGGCGTTGATCTTCCATGCTGTAAATTTGCTTATATTCTTCTTCTGGCTTGCTATTTGTGTGTTGATGATTGTTAACTCCTCGCGATTCTCCTTGATTCTCCAACCGTAGAATCCTGTTATGGAGACCGAAACTATGACTAGCAGCAAAGCGGATAGGAAATTTGCCAGCAAATTTTGCTTCCAGTGATAAGCCGAAATTGCGGACTCCCTCTTTCTCAACTTTTTCAGTTGTTCGTCCATATCGTTTTTGATTGTATTCAGCTCGGCTGCTGCGTACTTCCTCAAGCTCTCGCTCAAGTCGTGAAATACGCCCTGTACGGCTTGCTCCATTTCCTGCGACTGTGATCTCACCTGCTCTTTCAACTTGCTTGTCAGCTCTCCAAGATGCTGCATAGATTCCTCCTTTCATCCTGATTCGTTGCCCGTCTTGCGGCGACTCCAGTGTGATATAATTTTTGCCCTTACGTGGAATGGAAAAACCTACGTTTTCCAACCCTTCAATTAGGTCATCCCTGTTTTGATAAACGCCCTTAGAAATTCCCTGAGCCAAATAATCTGTAATTTGCTGCTTCAGCTCTGCACGTTTATTTTTGCTGTCAAACTGGATTTCCTTCCCCGGCTGAGCAACCCTCGCCCGCTTCGGATCATCCGGCCTTGCCCACTCCATTCGCTCGTTCCATAAATCCCGCCAGACATCATATTGTTTTTGCCAACCCGGCGGACATGCATTCATAGCCTTATCTTGAGTCAATTCCGTACGTGGGATTATGAAATGCATTTCATGATGCCCAGCGTGGCTATGACGAACCCACAAGACCGAATATTGATCAGGTTCCATGCCTGCGAAAGCTGTTTTCTCAAAATCTTCCATGATCTTCTTTTCAGTTTCGGGCGAAACCTGATCTTCTGGAGCCCATGAAAGAACGCCTGAAGTATATTTCCATTTACGATCAGTTGAGCCAATTACCATTCGGACTATCTCCGGGTCTCCGCGCAAAACTTCAGGCGGCGATTCCTCACGCCCTTTTCGTTTCGGATCAATCACGTAATTAACGGCCTTGGCTCCATCTCCCTGACCATGGGCGAAAACTTTCATATACATTTCAGCTCCTGCTCGATGGCGGTCAGCTCAGCAAGAACTAAAAGTGAATCAGCACTGCTCTTGTGCGTATTTGCCCAGCGGGCAAGTTGATTCAGATTATTTCCGATACGAGCCATATGGAGTAATTTCTCTCTTTCAATTTTGCTGCGGCGCACTCTGGTCTGTCCCAAGCGCACGCGAACAAAATCGGCCATGCTCATTCCGCTTTCAGCTGCCATTGCTAGAATTAACTCTTTGTCCTTTGGACTCACTCGCATGGACAGATTTTCTGTTTTTTTGGCGTTATTCATAATGTATTTCGTCCAGAGGGTTTGAAGGGAGGCGGTAGCAACTCCCTCACCAGCCCCAATGTTTTTGCGGAGCAAAAGTGTGACATTGGGTAGGCTGGCTTAGCAGGATAAGCACACTCCAATAAGAGCACCTGAACCTGCTATGCGTTATCCCTACTTTTTTCTTTTTTATTGCGATTTTTGCGAACTTTGCGAATTTACTATCTCAATATAAAGCGTGCGAATTTTGCGATTTTACTCTCATAGCGACTTGAGTAAATTCGCAAAATTCGCTTTATTCGCACAAATAAAATAATTTTCGAGGTCTTCCGCCACCTTCAGGCTTCATCTCATCAAGTCGTATATTTTTGCTGGCAAGGAGGTTATTCAGGGCAACGGTCATTTTCTTTTTCGAGATGTGATTTCCAAAAAACTTATACAGCCCCGAAGTGTCCAAGCTTCCGCCCGACTCCTCCAAAGCTTCTAATATTTTCTGACATGTCGAATCTGTTTCCATACCCGCAAAAATAAACTGCGCTGACTGTTCGCAAAAATCCCAAAGCGAAAGCGCAGCCCTTAGATGAGAAAGTTCAACACTCTCACATCCATCAAGCAGGGCATAAATTAACGCTATGCGCCTGACATACGCTTCTGATCTATTAAGCACTGAGCCAAGAAGATCTGCCCGTTCTTTTGCAAGGAATGGATAGATGTCCCCCCACTCTTTTTTTGCTTCGGGACTGAAATCCATCTGCGAACGTGACTTTGATAATTTTAGAAGGGAGATCAGTTTATCTTGAAATTGTTTCACCATCGAAACATTCAGCGGTTCAGGAAAAGGAATGAGTTTTGTTCTGCGAACGCAGAGCCATAAAAAGCGGTTGGCAAAGCCATTAAATATCTCGACTCGGTCAAGACGGGCGTGCAGTTCCTGCAACGTAATATGTGTTGTGATAGCTACGTGAGGATTTGTGGCCACGAGTCTGCTGGTTTTTGTCAGCGGCTCGATGGTTCCACCATCAAACAAGGTGCGGATGATAGTTGAAAGGGTATTCCCTTCCCTTTTAGTACAGGCAAGAGCTCCAGCAAATTCCTGATCCAGAATAAACAGCCGTTTGTCTTCAACACCGGGATCTGTCGTAATGGATTCACAAACACCAGTACTCTTATCCACCTGAAACTTATGTTCTGGGTCACGAATGGCATGAATTAGACCCTCCCCACTGGAAAGCGGCCCTTGAGAAGTGTGTGCGGGAATCCATTGCTTTTCATTGAAACTGAAAAGTTCACGAATTGGCAAAGCGGATGTGCCTTTTCGAGCCTTTGAACTTTGGCCGACCAGCACAACATTAATTCTGCCATACTGCTTTTCCCCAGCAAACATATGCGGAGAGTGACCGATCTCAACGCCAAAGCGGCATAAGAAAGTAGCAAGGACACCAATAGGATCTGCTTCAGATTGTTCGACTGCAAATTGTGCAAATTCCCCCGCCAAGCCATAAAAGACATTCTTAGCAGGGATGGGCCACGGAGCGGTTTCAAGGCTCGAATAAGGGTTGTTCTCTTCGACAACCCTTTTACCAGCCTTAACCCCGCTCTGAATTGTTTTCTGAATCTCCTGCGAACCTAAACCTGTTTTCAAAGCTACTTCAGCAACATCATCAATACTCGCTTCCCCTGTTTTGCCCGAAGCAATATCTTTTCCAACCTGAAATGCTACCTTGTTAAGTGAATCATTCCGAGTTCCCTCTTTGGCTTCCAGTAAAGATTGAACATATGGGATATTTTTAGTTGATGAGTTTGAAGCGGAGAGTCCAGACTTGGAATTTTGAACAATCAACTCGATCAGCCAAGCAGGAGCTTCAACGGGTGAAACCTCGGTTATCCATTGATAGCTATTTCCTGATTTATGAATGGAAGGTGGCAAAATAACATATCCGCCAGTTCCTCGGATATCGAGACCTAATCCAAGTTTACCGGCAGAGTTGCGGATATCCATTCCAACCGGCTTAGAAAAGAAAAGATGTCTTCCACCACTTCCGGTTCGCTGGGTCAAAGTTTCAGGTAATAGAGAATTATTGCTTTCAAGGAAGGCTAGAGATTCCTCTCCATGCGGAGGATCAATATCTAAGACAAAACTATTTGCGCCTGTAGGACTTCCAATATTTGCATCAGGAAATCTCTGCCACCAAGCATTGATTTGATCTAAGTCTGTGCTCGCAGCATTAAATCCGCCAGAAACACAGGGGCGTTTATCAGTACATGGAAAGACGGGAATCCCAGAACGAGCGTACAGCAAAGCGGCACTGCTTATACTAGATGCGTTTATATGAAGGTAATCCAGCATGGCTTAATCATTCCCTGTGCGGGATTCAAGCCACTGTACAAAACTATCACGTTCATAAACAACGTGCCCGCCAATTCTGCGTGATTCTGGTCCTTGCCCGGCAGAATCAAGGTTTGCCATATAGCCTACACTTATCAAGTTACCAAGATACTTAGGCAGCTCCTTACGAGGAATGATAGGCGGAAGTTCAGCTAAAAGATTTTTAAAAAACGTATCTTGACGTTTTGGTTCCTTAGTCGTTGTTTTTAATTTCTTAAAAGACATGATGTCATCTCCAGAGTTATGATTTCCTCCAAAGATAACGGCAAAATTAGAGAATAATAGGAATATTCTCAATATTACTTTTTATACAAAACTTCTTTATTTTCGGACAGATAGAGTTTATTTCTTTAAAGTACACCCTTTTAAATGTATCTTCTTGAACTTGACTATTCTTCTTTGCATCCTTCAACAGACCTAAATGCTCGATAACTTCTCCCCTCAAAAAGATCTTAACTTCATAACCATCAATATTACGAGTGTGATAAGGTTGATCCGCCAAATGTATTAGAAGCCATTCCCAAAAAGGTTTAAATTTTAATTTTTTACCTCCCTTTACATACTCATAAGCAATAATTGAAAAATAAATATCTCTACGGTGGTGATCTTCTTCAAGTTTTGAAAGAAACTGGATTACATCAGCATTAACATCTTCAATCACACTTTCGCTTTCGCCTAACAACTCAACATTTGGCAACTCAACAACTTCATCTTCTAAACATTTCTCAGTCGATTCAATATCTCTTTTAGAATCAAGAAACTCTTCTGCTTGTTGCAGAACCATGTCATCTAGATTTTCTGGCACAATCTCAAACTCAGACAGAGCTTCAAGATACGGACTGTAAGGAATCATAACCCTTTGTACATCCTCATATGAAATTCCTATTAATGACTTTTCCCGTTCCATTTCAGAATTCAAAATTTCCCGATCAGAATGAGTTTTATTCAACAAGAATTCTAACTCTTTTCCATTTTGTACAAGTCTTTCAAATAAAGGATTACTAATAGTTCCTGCCTCTCTATATTCTTGTACAAGAATGGATGATGCCATGAAAATTTCTAAAAACACTCTTTGAAATATGATTATTTTTTGCATATGGACTGAAGCGGGATTTCCTAAAAACCGTCTTAAAAGGTCTCCAGAAAAAACATATTCAGGAAGTGAAGTGGAAGGAGGAAATACATAAGCACTAGATGAATGAGCTTTATCGATCTCAAAGATGGGATGATAATATTCTTGATTGATACCACCTAAACAAAATATAGAATTAATCTCTGCTAATGATCGAAAAAACTCTTTATTGATCATTAAGCCGTTTAACGCATTTACGTTAATAGATTCAACAAGACTGCAAAACTTTTCTGAAAAGCCTTGTGTCTTTCTTTTACTAGCAGCCTCTATTCTTTCGCAGATAAAACCGCCGACACTACAAAAAGCGTATATTTCGGCACTATCTTCTTTTTCAGCCTTTTTGTCATATTCACTTTTGCAAAAAGCCTTCTTACAAAATAAAGCGACCTTTGAATAAAGGCTCTTATCCTTACGGGGACCCCCTTTTAAGGTAGAACTATCTTTGTCCTTATTGAATAAAATTGAAAACATACGCCACCTTTCATTTTTTTCACAGAGGATGACATAATATGAAGGCATTTTGAAGTGGTACCAAGTGAAAGCATAAAAACTGGTACCAAACTGGTACCTCTGACGACAACGAACAAAAAAAGGGTTTACGACATTACTCGTAAACCCTTGAAATATCTGGTGGAGCTGGAGGGAATTGAACCCACGGCCTCTTGAATGCCATTCAAGCGCTCTCCCAACTGAGCTACAGCCCCACTTGCGTTGGGTGAAGAAGTATTTATAAAAACATGGGCACTCTGTCAACATGCGGGCACCAATTAAATTCAAAAAAATCAAACAGTGCCTACACCGCCTGAATACTGTGGACCTTTAACAGGCAGACTGATCACAAAACGGGTCCACTCACCCGGCTCGGAAAAGACTTCCATCGACCCTTCATGCTGCTTAACAATAATAAAATACGATACCGACAGTCCCAATCCTGTCCCTTTCCCCGGACTTTTGGTTGAAAAAAAAGGCTCAAAAACCTTCTGTCTAGCTTCTTCCGACAAACCGGGACCATTATCTTCAACTTCAGTAATATTTTGTCCATTCAAAGTGTAGTTTCTGACCACGATTCTTGGCTCTGCATTAGTAAAATCCTTCTCGGCCATGGCGTGGGCAGCATTTTTCAGCAAATTGAAAAAAACCTGCTGAATCTGGTTACCATAGCAGATGACATTACCTGAAGACTCATCATAATCACGTACAATTTCGATCTTCTTGAAATCATAATTTTTCTTCAAATCGTAATCATTGCTGACAAGCTTGATCGTCGTATCCATCAATTCCTGAACCTTATTATAAACCAGCGACTTCTCGTTTCGCCGGCTAAAGCTGAGCATATCCTTTATAATATCAGCAGCTCTTTTACCAGATTCATAGATGGAATTTATTATTCTTTCGCAATCACGAATCTCAAGATAACGGGCAATACTCTCAAATGAAGTTCCAGACTCCTCCGCAGTTTTCCTGTTTATAGGGGTATCTCGGAACAATCTGGTCTGCAAATTCTGGCACGAACCTACAATTGCGGCCAGCGGGTTATTAATCTCATGAGCCATGCCAGCAGCCAGCCCACCTAGGGACATCATTTTTTCATTCTGAATGATAAATTCCTCAGCCAGTTTCTCACTGGTAATATCCCTCAATTCAGTAACCTGAACAACCCTACCCTTATATGGAATATTTCGTGATTCCAGCCGTGCCGGATACTCAGTCCCTTCTTTGCGAATACAATTCACCCTATGATCTCTTTCAACTCCCCCAAGAATATCACGTTCAACCTCATCCCGTGATACATCAGCAATAAGCTTTAGTATATCCATACCCTGCAACTCATTTAGGTCATACCCTGAAATATCAGAAAGCCCCTGATTACAATCGAGGATACGTCCATCATCATGAATGGCTATCCCGCCGAAGGATGAATTATGCAAGGCCCTGAACCGTTCTTCACTGTCATGCAGCTCCTGCTCAACAATTTTTCGCTGCGTAATATCAATGACACTAGAAAATATTACATCTTTACCACCCATCGGGATAGGTCCGGTACACTCATCAACTTCACGAACAGAACCATCAGACAAGACATGCTTCAACTCAAACCGGTTGGCTCTATGATGCATCACTTCTTTCATTCGCTCATGCAGTTCTTCAGGTCTTTCAAGAGTAATGTCACTAAGCGACATTGATGTCATTTCTTCAACTGGCCAACCATAATAACGACTGGCCGCATTATTGGCTTCAAGAATTCTACCATTATCGGGATCTATCAAAAGCATTACAACCGAGTTAAATTCAAACATAGCCCGAAATCGTTCTTCACTCATTGAGAGAGCTAGTTCAGACTCTTGCCTGATTTGAACTTCATGCCTGAGTTCTTCAAGCATGCGTTGCAAATTACGGGTCATGGAGTCAAAGGCCTGTGATAACGCCTCAATTTCAGCAAAATCATGTATGGAAATACCGGGATAAAAACCATAATCTTTAATGTTCAACACAGCTTCAGTTAAAAGCTTTACCGGGCGAGTAATGCGCCGTGTTGTCCTGAGGGTAGCAATTAAGACCAATCCTACCGTGATTAATGTTGCCACCAACGCCAACCCGGCAGAACGCATAGCAGGCTCTAAAGCCGCAAGCGCTAATTTTTCAGCGATAATGGTAAATTTAAGATCTCCCATACCCAATTCAGAAGAGGCGCTGATAACATATTCACCGGTAAAGTTTTTCCGTATTTCGCCATCATCGGTTTCAGAAAATTTCTTTTGTGCAAGGACTAATGAAGGGTTGGGATGTGCTAATATCTTACCGGAATCACCTACAAGGTAAATGCTTTCCTCCTGTTGAGCAGCCCGCTTAACAACATTCCTCCACGCCATACCAAGACGGAATTCAGCCAAAACGACAACACCAACAGAGCCTGTCTCCCTGTCCACCAAAGGTACTCCAACCTGTAAAAGCATTCCCCCGGAATTGCTTCCGGTGTGAACACGTCCGTAGGATACATCTCCGGAAGAAATTACTTTCTTGAACAGAGATTCGTACGAAGGGTGCAGATGGTCAGATTTACCATAAAGAGTGCTTGAAGACACATTGGCTTTTATTTTACCAGTTGAATCAAGCATCATGATTGAACAAATTTCAGACTGCTTTGCGACCAGCTCTTTGGCAACATTCTGCGTTTCACTATCTGATAAGGTAATGAAATTTCTATACTGGTTTAGATTGTAGAGATTTCCCTCCAATACTGAGAACTGGTGTTTGAGTTCATAAGCTACGTCTCTGGCCTTGCTTTGCTCATGCCTGAAAGAGGCTTCTATTTGACCGTTTCCAATCAATACGATCAGCATGGAACCCAGCAACACCAGCGGAACCAAAGCAAGAACAATATATGAGCGAAGCAATATTAAATAGAGAGATCGCATTATAAACCTAACTGTTACCTGACAATGTTATGGGCCTGCCGCAGAATAGCATCACTGATTTTTACATTTATATCCTTAGCTGTCTTAAGATTGATGAACAGATAATCCTCAGAAACTTCCACAGGAAGCATCGAAATCGAAGAACCTGAAAAAATCATATGCGCTTGCCGTGCGCTCTGCTTCCCGATGTCATAGCCATTAAAGCCGTAGCCGGTTAAAGCTCCCTGCGCCACCTGCTTGAAACGGACTGTCGAAAGAGGAAGTTTGCGGTCAATGCAAAGGGTAACAAAATCCTTAATTCTTGACATAACCAGACCTTCCCTTGGAAGCAGGACAGCATCAACATCGACGGGGACATAACTTCTATCGTCCAGCACGTCAGTGTCCCGGAAAAAAGGTTTTTTAACCAGCTGCACCCCCACTTTCGGAGCGGCTTCTTCAAGCATTTTAAGACTTGTCTGTGCACTTTTATCATCCGGGCTATAGGGGACAAAAACCCTTTTCACCGAAGGAACAACATCTTTCAGATACTGCAACCTGCGGCCATCACTTGAGGAAAGACGCACCCCAGTGATATTTTCCTCCGGAGTCCTCATATTTTTTAATATCCCTGAGGCGACAGGATCATTCACTGGAGCAAAAATGACCGGTATATTGGTCCCAGCAGTCATTTGTTTTGCCACAGTCGCGGCAGGAGTTGGGGATACAAATATTAAATCAGGCTGCCCATCGAGTAATTTCTGCATGTATGGGACAAGATCTTCCTTAGCCGATGCCGGACCATCAAAATCATAAATTATATCCTCGCCTTCACGATATCCAAGCTCACTCAATCCGTCCTTAAATCCTTCCAAGGTAGTGAGGTTATTGCTGGTAAACTGCAACACCCCGACCTTATAAACTTTTTTATCCGTTCCCAAAGGAAGAAAAGCGTATAATACAGCAAAAAAAATAAGAATAATTCCTGCTGTAAAAACAAATTTACGCATCTGCTCCTCCTTTAACCGGGAATTCAGCATTTTTTAAAATACTAAAAATAACCCTCACGGTAAACATCAATATAAAATTAAACGGGCAGATAAACTACATGGCAAGTCGCACATCAACAGTATTATCATTTAATGTAGTTGCTTCTCCAATGTCTGAAAGACGCTCATGATGCAAGGCATTAACAAGATTTCTATTGATGGACTGCGATGATTTAAATATTCCTACAGCAGCAACGACACTTTTTGCAATCCGCGGAGTTACACGGGCCGTAAACCCAACCTCTCCAAGATCGTTAAATGCAACAATTTTATCGCCATCTTTTATATTCCTGTCCGCAGCATCATCTGGGTGCATCTCCAGCATCATCAGACCCCGCTGGGCGACAAGCTCTTCACGTTCCAGAAAAATGGAGTTCAGCGTATCTGAACTGGGTACGGCAATGAGCTGCAAAGGCTGGTTTCCACCGTGACTCTCAAGGTATTCAGGAAGAATACGGTCCTGTCGTTCATCCGCGATCTGAATCTTACCTGAAGGTGTTTTCCAGTCAGTATGATCTGCAAACGGAGCAGAGATGTTCCCCCCTTTCTGCAAAGTTTCATGTTGCTCATCGCTTAAGTTCTGCAAGCCCTGCATTGGATTGCCAAGCAATTCATCCAGCAAGTCGTCTTCTGACCGCTGAAAATGAGCATCTTCATACCCCATTGATTTAGCCAGAAGACAAAATATCTCCCAGTTGGTTTTGCATTCTCCCGGAGCAGGGATAATTTTGCGTGCCACACCGAACGAACAATATCCATACGCGCTATAGCAGTCAGACTGCTCCACTGAAAATGTCGCAGGAAGTATGATATCAGCATAGCGGGCGGTATCTGTCATGAACCGCTCGTGGACAACTGTAAAAAGTTCCGGATTACCAAGGCCTTGCTGGATGCCGAGCTGATTGGACACTGAACCGACAGGGTTGCTGCCGTAAATATGCAGACAGCGGATCGGGATTTGCCCTTCTCCGCCACTAAGGGCCATGGCCAGCTGATTTATATTAACTTTACGTCCGCCCCTTTGCCGCAGGTCAGGGCGGGTAATACGCCTATGATCCACATAAGGACCGCCACCGGGATTACAGCCGCAAAGCCCTCCTCCGCTTTTCTTCCATGCTCCGGTGAAAGCGGAAAGAATAGTTATCAGTCTTACGGTCATACCACCATTTCCGTACCTGGAATTTCCGCTTCCAAGAATAATTGCCGGCGCCGATGCCGCTGCATATTCACGGGCCAGATCAATAATTTCCTGCACCGGAACACCGCATACGGACTCCGCCCACTGTGGGGTATACCGATGAAGTGTTTTCTTGAAATCCGCATAGCCGATTGTTTCGCTATGCAAAAATTCGGAATCTTCCAGACCTTCATTGACCAGCACATGCATCATAGCAAGTGCGAGAGCTCCGTCTGTTCCCGGTTTGAGCAGCAGCACATGGTCAGAATAATCAGCCATTTCACCAGCAAAGCATTCGATGAGAACTACTCTTTTTCCATTTTTGCGAGCCTTGACCATATCAGCCATACTCTGGAGTCTCGTCGCCTTCATATTGCTGCCCCAGACAATAAAAAAATCACTGTCTCCCAGCTCTCGCGGATCGAGACATCCTGTGCTGCCCATTACGGATTCATAGCCGGCACCCTTAGCGGAAGCGCAAAGGGTCTTAACAAGCTCGCAGCTCCCCATTTTATTAAAAAGAGCGTCACCGCAATTGCGGTGGATAAGGCTCATGACACCGGAATAATAGAATGGGAGAATTGAATCAGGTCCGTGCTCTTTAATAGCCTGTTTCCATTTCCCCGTTATGGTTTTAACTGCTTCATTCCAAGATACTGACTCAAAAAGACCTTTTCCTTTCTCTCCTGTGCGTCTTAATGGTTTCATGATGCGGTCAGGGGAATGGATGGACTTCTCATAACGCTGCATTTTGCGGCAGATCAAACCTTTGCAGACTGGGTCAGCGGGGTCACCCTTAACCTTCAGAATGCGGGTTCCGTCACTTTCAACCAGCAATCCGCAAGTGGTGGGACAATCATAAGGACAGATAGATTTATATGTAACCATGGTTGGCATAATCCCTTAATAAAAATTAGATTTACAGGACCGACTAAAAAACTTTAATTATGAACTTAATATATTATAGTAAATTATTAGGTTAATCCAGTCTATACATCCCTGCGCAAAGGCAAAGACCTCCCCCGCAAAACACCGGATTAATAACCAAGCAGCAAATTATTGATTATATTTTATCCTCTTGATAGGCATACAGGATAACATTTATAACACCACAACAATTTAAAGGAAAAGCATGTCCACAAGACGGGGGCAACAGATTACTTCCAAATTCATTCTGCTATTATTTTTTCTGATGGCAGTCACATCCTGTACTGACAACAATTCAATAAATATTGGTTTTGTGGGCAGTATAACCGGACGGAACTCCGAACTCGGCGTTACTGCAAGAAACACTCTGCAATTGATGGTCGAAGAGCAGAACAAAAACGGTGGTATAAATGGAAAAAGACTGACCCTGGTGATCAGGGATGACATGAGCTCTCCTGCCGGAGCCAAAGCGGCTATAACCAACCTGATCAAAAAAGATGTCCGCCTGATTTTAGGGCCTATCACCAGCGCCATGGCTGAACCTACAACCGAGGCTATTGCCGGACGTCATGTATTGGTTATGAGTCCGACAATGAGCACGGACTTTCTTGCCAACAAAGACGACAACCTGCTGCGGACTGCAACAGGAAGCTCGCGACAGGCGGAGACTATTGCGGAACGGGCCTTTTCCCTTGGACTGGGCAGGACTGCCGTAATAGGAGACATGGAAAATCCTAAATATGTAAATTCCATTGCCCAGAGGTTCAGGACTCTTGTGAAACAATTCGGAAAAGAAATTCCGATTGAAATAAAATACTCCAGTAGCCAAAACACTAATTTCAATGATATTGCCCGGAAAGTTGCCGTAAAAAATCCTGACTCAATCCTATTCATTACCAACGGTTTTGATGCAGCCATGCTTGCGCAGGCCTTGCGCAGGTCCGGATTGAATGATGCACGATTTTTCGGAGTCAGCTGGTCACAGTCAAACGACATTATCACCCACGGAGGAAGAGCTGTTGAAGGAATGCGGCTTATCGCCCTGCATGATTATGGTAATGTTGACCCCAAAATTGCAGCCCTGAAAAAAAAGTATATTGACCGTTATAACAAAGAACCGTCATTTATCTACACCCGATACGCTGCAATATTCAAAATTGCAGTTTACGGGCTTGAACATGCAAAATCATACAACTCGAATCAAATAAAACGTACCATACTGGAAAAGCGGAACTTTAATGAATTTGGCAGAGAAATTATCTTTAACAGATTCGGTGACGCCAAAGAACAATACAACCTCGTCATCATCAAAGACGGCAATTTTGTCAGTGACAACTAATTCAGATGAAAACCAATAGATCATTATGGAATATACTGTCGGGACACTTTATTATCTCGTCAACAATTCCTTTTATCCTGTTTGCAACTCTTGTTTATATTTATACCGTTACTCACTTTAGAGACGCTATTGATGCCAGAAACAATTCTTCTGCAAAGTTAATGGTAAGCATAGTTGAAGAAAAAATGCGCGGCATCCAACTTACTCTGCAAAAATGCCTGACAAAAATAGAAGAATCCCCAAAAGCATTGGCCCAGATTAATAATTACCTGCAAGCAATAACCATAGCCAGTCAGTCTATCCATCAAGTCCGGTTGCTCGATAAACAGGGAATAGTCTATGCTCAGGCTCCATATTCCAAAGATGATTTAGGGTTGGACATGTCCAACTACCCTTCTTTCAAGAACGCCGGGCTGAACATGGAACCATACTGGTCACCTTCCATAATCTCAGAAGCGCACCGTACACCTGTTTTCCAAATTTCCATTCCGTTCAGCAAAGGGGTGCTCATTGCCGATGTTACTTTTCCAAATCTGAATAGTCTGCTGAAGGAAATAAACCTCGGGAATAAAAGTGTTCTGGCCATTACAGACCAGACAGGTACATACATTGCGCACTCTGATGAACGTAGGGTACAGCAACGAAATGAAGACCCTCACTTCAACTTATTCAAAAATTTACCAGACACGGAAGTACAAAAGAGGTCACTAAACAACGATAGCCGCTACAGCACTGTTTACGCGACATCTATAGGCCCATCGCGCTGGGTGGTTCTTATCTATCAGAATTCCATTGATGTATACCGGAACCTCATCACCTACACTATTGCGTTTACCACTATTGCCTTGGTCATACTTTTCATGGCCATGTTTATTCTGATGCTTCGCTTCAAGACAATAACTTCACATTTCAATGAACTTCTCAATCTTGCTGCAAAATTTTCACGAGGAGACTACAGCCATTCGGAAACACGTAAGGACATCAAAGAGTTCACAGAAATTGCCACCGCTTTTGAATATATGGCTGAGAGTATTCAGGCTCGTGAAAAGCAAATCCATGCCTTGAACAGAGACCTTGCCCAGAAACTCAACCAGATTACCAAACTACACAATATGAATGAAATGGTCCTTTCCTCTGCTGCTGAAGCGATCTTCGGTCTGGACCCTGATGGTAATATAATATTCATAAATGCAGCAGCATGCAAAATGCTCGGCTACAATAAAGAAGAGCTTATCGGCCATAACCATCACGACCTGTGCCATTTCAGCAGGGAAAACGGAGAACCATATCCCTTTGAAGAATGCCCGCTTCATTCCAGCATTAACACAGGGACAGCTAACCGCGGAAATATTACATTCATACGAAAGGACGGGTTCTTTATTCCGGTCGACTTTTACTCTATGCCGGTCCTTGAAGAAGGGAAAATGCAGGGGATAGTCGTTTCGGCCATCGATATCAGCGAACGGTTGGAATCAGAGCGGGAAATGCAGAAACTGCGCAGCCTGTTGAGCAACATTATTAATTCCATGCCCTCCGTATTAATTGCAGTAGACAGCTCTACAAAGGTTATTCAATGGAACTCACAGGCTGAAATTGAAACCGGATTAACACGAGAAAACGCAATCGACCTTCCACTTGGAAAAGTCTACCCTAAACTGGCCCCGAAAATGGCAGATATACATGCAACCATTGCGGGCTCCAGTAAAGGCGGCAGTAAAGGAAGACTCACACACCGGCGTGCCGGCCGGACATACTACGAAGATATTACCATCTATCCGCTTGAGCATAGCGGCATCAAAGGAGCAGTTATCCGGCTGGATGACGTTACCGACAAAGTCAATATGGAACAGATAATGGTTCAATCTGAAAAGATGATGTCTCTTGGCGGTCTGGCTGCCGGGATGGCCCATGAAATCAACAATCCTTTGGCGGGTATTTCCGGCAATGTCTACAACATAAATAAACGCCTTTTTGGCGACCTGCCTGCCAACAAGGCTGCGGCAGAGCAATACGGACTATCCCTCAAGGATATACGCGGATACCTTGAATCGCGCGATATTCCTAAAATGATTCATTCAATTAAATCATCAACGCTTAGGGCTTCCACTATCGTTCGTAATATGCTCAGTTTCAGCCGAAAGAGTGAAATGAGCCTTGAACTGTACGATATTACGCAATTATTAGATGAAACAATAGATATTGCCGCGAATGACTATGACTTCAAAAGGGAATTTGACTTCAAAAAGATAAAAATAATTAGGGATTATGAAAACAATTTACCCAAGGTATATTGCGAACGGGGAGAGATTCAGCAGGTTTTTTTCAACCTTCTGAAAAACGGTGCCGAAGCAATGAAAGACAAACTCCAGCCATGCCCGACGCCGAGCTTCATACTGCGGGTCTTTGAAGAAAAGCATTACGTCACAATACAGATTGAAGATAATGGCCCGGGAATGGATGAAGACATCTCTTCCCGCATATTTGAACCATTCTATACGACCAAACCAGTTGGTAAAGGAACCGGGCTGGGACTTTCTGTTTCGTATTTTATAATAACTGAGCAGCACGGCGGGACCATGACTATTGACTCCAAACCCGGTCACTGGAGCAGATTCACTATCAAACTGCCTTTGATCCAAAAGACTGATACAGACTAAAGTAGTCTGTTTATTTATTGAACCCCAAAAACAAAAGGTCCGGCTTGAATACCAAGCCGGACCTTTGTCTGAGTATCATTCAGCATTATACCGCTGACACCAGAAATCCTCTAATGACCTTTGCAAACATGTTTGCTAGGTGCCCAGCCATCCATGTACCACGCGCGCTCACCCATAATCTGCAAACCGTGATAACGCACGTACTCCAGCTGTTCTTCGGAATAGGAATGCCCTTCAATGGGCATGATTGCGCTGACTTCACTTGGACCATAAGCGGTGTCAGAAGAATCAGCAACAAACACGGGTTCTCCGATGCTCCCTGCAGGATGTTTTATTGTCAGTTTACCCAAACCGATACCTTCCGCCATGCAGGGAATATCTATGTCGTGCACAATGTCCATTTAAAACTCCTTAAATCCGGTTAAAATACATCCACGAATCTATCGATAAATAATATCACGACAACACTTAAGCACAGAAATAACAAGAGTTCAATAGGTTGTAGCTGCCCAACGAAATAGCCTTGTCTTAAATTTATAGGACATGAATGCAGGGTAAACATAAGAGTAAAGCCGGGGACATCCACTGCATCCCCATATTTATATGACTGTAATCGGGCTGACAGGAGACAGCAGACTCTTCATATTAATACAGTCTAATTGGCATCCAAGGATTCTTAACTCAGCACTCTAGCCGAAAGCTCACAGACAGACTTGATTTCAAAATTTACGATTAAACATTTTTCAATTTAATATTTCAATAGTAATATTTTTTATTGACTCGTAACACAGTATTATATACAAAATTAGAAAAACAGCCCTTGTTCGAAAAACCACACCTGTTTAGCGCGTCTTTCGAGTCCTGTTTTAATTCAGGAAGATATACCTCCATCCTCGGGCTATCTGTTTTTTTAATCCCCGCAGACTCGGACATAATCAAATCTGATTCGAACGCGGACCTGATAGCGGCTGCTCCTGCTGTCAGGTCCGTGGGGATGCAAAAATCCATAAGAAAAGCCGGCGCTCATCTCAAATGTCGAGATAAGCACCGGCTTCAATTCGTTTGCAGCATATTACAAATTAAATGGACTGATTACGCGATCAAGAACGCCCTGCACTTTTGATATAGCCACGCCGTAATTTGTCACCGGCACGCCGCTGCGCTGGCACTCCTTGATGCGGCGAAGCATCTCACTGCGGTTTAGCATACAGGCTCCGCAATGAATAATCAGCTTGAAACGCTCCAGATCTTCAGGAAAATCATGGCCGGAGTACATGACAAAGTTTAACTCCTTACCAGTATACTGACGAATCCAACGCGGAATTTTTACCTTTCCAATATCATCGGCAACAGGATGATGAGAACAAGCTTCTCCCATGAGAATGGTATCTCCATCCTGCAACGAATCAATAGCCATTGCTCCTTGTACAAGGCTGGGTAGATCGCCCTTGTAACGAGCGTACAGGGTAGAAAAAGTGGTTAATGGAATCTCGTCAGGCACATCGCCGGCCACGCTCATGACAACCTGTGAATCTGTTATCACCAACGCCGGATCACGCTTCATTGATGACAATGTTTCCTCAATCTCGCGCTCTTTGACTGTCACTCCCACTGCATCGCAATCGAGGATCTCACGCAGAACCTGCACCTGCGGAAGAATCAACCGCCCTTTGGGTGCTGCAAGATCGATGGGAACTACACAGACAACCCAATCCCCTTCACTAAACAGGTCACCGGCAAGAACAGGTTCACGCTTCATCTCTTCCGGGGCCAGCGTAATAATAGCTTCCTTGAGTTCATCAATGGAACAGGATTCCAGCACAGATGTCTTATAGTATGGAATACCTCGCTGACGGCAATAATCCATATCATCCTCAAGCGGCTCACAAAGATCATTTTTATTAAAAACTACCAGATAGGGAATCTCCAATTCTGAGACCTTGTTTATCAACTCCACCTCATAATCAGTCAGCCCGCCTTCGCCCACAACAACAAGGGCAAGATCTGTGCGCATCAGAACCTTATTGGTTGCTTTTATGCGTAATTCACCGACTTCTCCTGTATCATCAAGTCCGGCAGTATCATAAAAAGTTACCGGCCCAAGGGGAAGCAGCTCATAATGCTTTGCCACCGGATCAGTGGTGGTTCCGGGGCTATCAGACACAATAGAAACATCCTGCCCGCAAATTGCGTTAATTAATGAAGATTTTCCGGCATTGCGTTTGCCGATAAGAGTTATCACCAGTCGGACACCGCGTGGAGCCTTATTCGACATTATTCATTCTCCTTGAAGAACCTTTAGATGCTGAGAGGGTAAAACCCAATGCGTAAACCAACTTTTCAGCGCGAGAAATAGTATCAGTAACATCAACTGAAACGGCATTCTTTCCGGGATAAATATTGTAATCCTTCCGTTTGGAAACAGGAGTCACTGACGGCATAATGACATTACACCCGCGCAGCAGCCCCTTTTTTCTTCCCTCCGAATCAAACGAATCAAGGGCTGACGTCGCGGGAATATTGGAAAAAGGATTAAGCAGACGGGCCAAAGCCGTAAACCTGTAAGACAAATCAATGTTCCCGGCTTCGGCAAAATAAAAAGGGGTATCAGGATGCGGAATAAAAGGTCCTGCCGCGATCATATCCAGCTCAAGCTTACTCAGAAAAAGCAAGTCGTCTGCCAGATGCTCCACGGTATAGTCCGGCAACCCAACGATGATACCGGACCCCACTTCATAACCGATATCCTGTAGTGACAGCAGCAATTCCAAACGCTCATGGAAATCAGCTCCACTCCTTATTCTTCTATAAATGACTGGATCGGTTGTTTCCAACTTCAACAGGCAGCGGTCTGCCCCGCAACTGAACCAGTGCTCATACTCAGCGGCACTGCGATCGCCCAGCGAAAGAGTAACCGCAACATCGTGCGATTCCTTGATTCCTGAAATTATCTGTTCTACCTGGGCAGAGGAATAACTGAAATCATCACCGGATTGCAGGACAATGGTACGTACCCCGGCTTCAGCAGCCGAAATCGCGGATTCAACAATTGTATCAGTGTCCAGCCGGTAGCGATTCACATTTGAATTCGGAGCACGCAACCCACAGTAATTGCACTTCTTATTACAAAAATTTGAAAACTCAACAATGGCACGCAGGTATACTTCCCGCCCAAAGGATTGTTCCCGCAAACGATCAGCCGCCGCAAACAATTCGACGTCATTGCCGCCGTTCAAATAGTGAATTATTTCATCACGTCCGAGCACATCCATCACTAACTCCTACAACAGATCCCCACTCTTCATGGCACTGGAACATTCGCTGACCAGCCTGAACGCGGCAATTTCGTCAGCACTTGCATTCTGCGGTACATACCCCGATTCCGCCCAGCCAAAAAGAGCTTCAACATCAGCTTCCACACATCCCCAGAATCCATCAGGAGCATGAAAACAAGCATGGGCGTACTGCCCAAAACAAATTCTATTATCGACAATAACCAACGGTAGGCAAGGCAAGTCATGGGCTGCATAAACATTCACTTTTCCGGTAAAACGTTCAGCCAGACCGTTCAAAAAAGAAATTGAACTCTTAAGTTCATCCGCAGCAGACTGAATGGATGCACCGAAACGAAGAGCACTGAGAAAAGGCTCATCCCATCCATTCTCGCCAGCAGGCACCATGGCAATAATGTCAAGAGAACTGAATCCGGGACGGGACAACGCCTTTTCCAACCCCTGAATATGGGGCTTCGACTTTGCAAAAGGCCCGTAAACAGCCGCATGAAGGACAATTCTTCTTTCCGCTTCGGCAAACATTGCAGGAAAACCCAGTTCCCCTACACCGCATACAAGCTTCATTTCTTACCCATCCCATCCACTTCGTCCGTGGTAAAACCCTGCTTGCACAACCGTTTAGGTGACAAAAGATCGTCTACCTCATCAGCCCCGGCAATGCCTTGAAAAATAATTTCATCACGCAAAGAACGACCTGACTCCCGGCAGGCTGCTACGATCTTTTCAACTGCATCATAGCCCAGAAACGGAACCAGAACTGTTCCCAAGGCGTGACTAGACTCTACATGCTTCAGGCAGCGTTCCTTATCAGCAAGAATCCCCTCTACGCAATTTTTTGTAAAACTTCGGGTTGCATTAACCAGCAAACCCAGAGAATTCAACAAATTGTGCGCAAGAAGCGGCATAAAATGGTTAAGCTCCAATTGAGCCATGGACGCGGCAATGGTTATAGTCTGGTCATTGCCCATGACCTGCAAAGCCACCTGCGCTACGGACTCCGGTATTACCGGATTAATTTTACCGGCCATTATGGAAGAACCGCACTGACGGGCAGGTAATTTGATTTCTGCAAGCCCGGTAGCAGGTCCGCTAGCAAGCAATCGCATATCGTTAGAAATTTTCATCAGATTTGTTGCATAAGACTTAAGCATGCCGGAAATTTCCACAAATGAGTCTGAATTCTGGGTTGAATCAATCAGGTTTTCAGCCCTTGAAACCGGCAGACCGCATATTTTTTTCAGCTCCCCCGCAACCTGAAGAATATAATCACGCGGGGCACCAAGCCCAGTTCCCACAGCGGTTCCACCCAGATTGACCTTCTTGATCCTCTCCCGGCACTTAAAAATACGCCAGCGGTCACGGGCAACGGCATCGGCGAAAGCTCCGAAAGACATGCCCAGTGTCATGGGTACAGCGTCCATTAATTGTGTTCGGCCCACTTTGACTACTTGAGAAAATTCCGCTTCTTTTCGTTGCAACTCTTCTTGAAGATTTGTGATCTCCCTTTCAAGATCCACAAGCAGAGAAAGGGCCGCAACCTTTAAAGCCGTGGGATAAACATCATTGGTGGACTGGTGCATATTTACATGATCAACAGGATGGACCTTCCCGTAATCACCGGGCTTGCCACCCAAAATTTCAATGGCTCTGTTGGCGATAACTTCATTGAAATTCATATTAGTTGAAGTCCCGGCACCGCCCTGATAGGGATCAACGACTATATCACTGTTAAATTTTCCGGAGGAAACATCTCTGCATGCCGTAAGAACTGCCCTTCCAATACTTTCATCCAGAAAGCCTAATTTCAGATTTACAGCAGCACACGCCTCTTTCACCTGCCCGAAAGCATAGATAAACCGCTCATGAATCCGTAAACCGGAAAGCGGAAAATTGAGCATGGCACGACGGGTGTGGATTCCATAATACGCATGATCCGGAATCTCCATCTCCCCCAATGCATCCTTCTCTATTCGGAAAGTGTTTTTTCCGGCTTCAGACATATTTCCTCCGGAAATCAATTACAGATAAAGGTCCCGTTCGCCCTTTTCCATGCGAGCAAGACGGTCAATCAGAAGCTTGCGACGCTCAGGATCAGCATAATTTTCGATCTCATTTTTGATCAACTCTTCACCGACTTTCTTAGTTTCCTCTGAAGCATAGTCTTCGAGATATTCTTTAAAGGTCAGCAATCCGTTGGGCAAGCAGAATTTCTGGATAAACCCGGTCTTTGCCAATTCCATAAAATGCTCACCGGTACGTCCCAGACGGTAACAGGCGGTACACCACGAGGGTACATAGCCATGATCACCGACAATGGAGCGGATGGTTTCGTCAAGAGAACGGCTGTCACCTATGCAGAACTGCTGAACCTCGGGACGGTCGTATTCAGGATCGCTGTATGCTCCGGGATATGTGCGTGAGCCGCCTGAAATCTGGGATACCCCTACTTCCAGCAATTCCTTGCGGGTCTCAGGATTTTCTCTGGTAGAAAGGATAAGCCCGGTATAAGGCACTGCCAACCGCAATACAGCTACAATTTTCTTGAAATCATGCGGTGAAGAGAGAAACGGGGGATTCAAGGCAAGATCAGAGTTCTGAGCAGGCTCAATGCGGGGGAATGAAATGGTATGCGGACCTACCCCACAGTCAATTTCAAGCTGCTTTGCATGATAAAGAAGCCCCATGACCTCGAAGATCGGGTCAAACAGGCCGAAAAGCGCGCCCATGCCCACATCATCAATCCCGGCTTCCATAGCGCGGTGCATTGCATAAAGGCGCCAGTTATAATCTGTCTTGCGTCCTGCAAGGTGATATTTCTTGTAAGTTTCCTGATGGTAAGTTTCATGAAAACACTGGTAAGTACCAATGCCCACATCATGCAATTTCCTGAATCCTTCAACATCCAATGGGGCACAGTTGATGTTTACTCTGCGAATTTCACCACTTTTGCGTGAAGTAACGGAGTAAACTTCTCTAACTGTCTGTGCAATCCAAGCGGCATCATATTTGGGGTGCTCACCATAAACAAGAAGAAGTCTCTTATGTCCCAGATCCTCAAGAACCTCGACCTCTTTATGGATCTCTTCCGCAGTGAGAGTGCGGCGTTTGAGGTCTTCGTTAGTAGCGTTGAATCCACAGTATGCACACTGGTTTGCACACTCATTGCTGACATAAAGAGGAGCGAAAAGAACCAGCCTGTTGCCGTAAATTCCTTTTTTTACTTCAATAGCGGCTTCAAAAATTTCATTATCCAACTCCTTATCCTTGTTCTTCAGCAAAACCGCCGCTTCAAAAGGAGTAAGACCCTTTCTCTCTTTGGATTTTGCTATGATGTCTTTAACAAGGGAAGGTTCGGGGTCGGTGGCTTTTTCCATTTCCGACCATATAAGCTCTTCATCGATAAATGATTCAAGACCGGTTCCAAGAGTTGCGTTTTTATTCATGATTGTATCCTTTCCTACACGAGAAGTGATTTTACTTTTACGCCTTGAAGCATGCCCAGTTGCCCGGTTAATGCTCCGACCTCGTCCGTGGTTGCCTCGATAATTATCCCGATGACATTCACGCCCTTTTCGCGGAAAGGAAGACCCATGCGCCCTACAATAATTTCTCCATGTTCACTTAAGGTCTGGTTGACCTTTGGTGCGGATTTGTATCTATCTTTGATGGTTATTCCTATAATTCCCAAACGCTTATCCATTAAAAAGGCTCCGCAATGGTCGAAGTAAAGAAGCAACTGACAGCTTCCGGAGCTTGCCGGAGAACCCCATGCAGGAAGTCAGGTCGTACCCTTTTCCTCGGTAATTTGCCGGTAAGAAAGACACTGGCTGTTTTGAAAACAGCCCCCGAAACTTGCGTTAACCCTTGGGCCAGATGAAATCCTCACCTCAGGCTGACGCATGCATATAATTTTCTACAAATTCAACTTAATGCCTTTTTCTTTCAAGGCGTTAAGCTTACCGCTGCGATCATAGTAATGAGTATGCAGAAGATGATGGGATTCATGTCCACAGGGACCGTCATGCAGGAAGCCATTTTTGGGATCGTAAAGTTTTACAATCATAGGGTTATCCTGAGATTTCCTGTACTTGTAGATATCTTTATCCGCATCAGCCGCATAAACAGAGTTCTGGCGGCGGGCTACAAAGTCCATGGTACTGGCAACTGCTTCTTTGGCAACATTAACGCCCAGAACGGCATAACCGGCCATAACACCTGCGGCCTTGATGAAACTGCGTCTGCTTAATTTCATATCAGTTCCTCCTTATGCCTTAACTTTACGGGCTCTGAAGCGCTTGTTGATCTGAGCCACGGTGGACCTGAACAGGGAAGCCCTGATTTCAGGATCAAGAGGCTGGCCGCCACCGTTAACACAACCGCCGGGACAGGTCATAATCTCAATAAAATGGTACGGAGATTTACCTGCACGCACTTCATCGCAAAGCTTGGCTGCATTGCTGAGTCCACTTGCGACAGCAACTTTCACAGTTCCAAAGTTGGGGACATGTACATCAGCTGTGTTAATGCCCTCATGGGTGCGGACAACTTTGATATCCGGACTTGGAATCTTGGTACCGGAAAGAACTTCATATGCCAGCCGGAGAGCGGCTTCCATTACACCACCGCTGTTACCGAAAATGGTAGCCGCGCCAGTGGATTCACCAAGAACCGGATCAGGATCTTCGTCAGGCAGATTGTTGAAGTCAATACCTGCTGCTTTGATCATGTAGGCCAGCTCACGGGTATTAATGGTAGCGTCAATGTCACGGTCGTATCCGGCATCATCAAGCTCACTGCGCACGCCTTCGTATTTCTTGGCGATACAGGGCATGATGGAAACTGTGTAAATCTTCTTACCGTCTGTTTTGGTTTCCTCTGCGCCATATGTCTTAGCCAGAGGACCAAGCATACCGATAGGTGATTTACATGTGGACAAGTTGGGAATCAGATCGGGGTAAAAAGTTTCAGCAAACTTAACCCAGCCCGGGCAGCAGGAAGTAAACTGCGGCAAGGGCATTGCATCCTTTGTTCCCTGACTTTTCACCCTGTTCAGAAGCTCGGTACCCTCTTCCATGATGGTTACGTCAGCAGTGAACTCGTTATCCCAGATGTAGTCGAATCCCAACTTGCGCAATGCTGCATGCATTTTTCCGCCGACATAAGTCCCGGTAGCAGCACCGAAGCATTCGCCAAGCGCATAACGAACAGCGGGAGCAGGCATGGATACGACAATGGTATCCGGGTCCTTAAGTTTCGCTGCAATCTCATCTATGAAGGAAACTCCCTCATAAATAGCACCGTACGGACAGTTGGTAAGGCACTGACCGCAGTTCATACAGGCAACAGGATCAATAATCTGGTGGATTCCGTCATCATTGATCGCCTGGATAGCACCACTGGCACAATGCTCTTCACACGCACCACAGCCTTCACATTTTGATTCATCAACCCGAACGAACTTGACAGTATCTGCGTTAACACCAACAGGCGGAGCGTAAATAGTGTACTCAACACCCTCCATTCGTTTGGCATTTTCATTCGCAGCAGGTTGGACCGCTGCTGCCCCGGCAGGCGGGGATTTAGGCGCACATCCTGACATGCTTGGCCTCCTTTGTTAAAATTAGTTAACAAACATCAAACACAAATAATAAAAAAGTAACACCACAAATGCACTAATACATTTATGTTATACGTGTCAATCGATCTTCCGAAAGCATGATCAATTCAGATTTAAAGAGAAAGGAGGCAGTCCAGGAGATTTGAGCACACTTGAATATACTATTAAATATTTGATTAAAAATTAAAAATTTTGATAGGATAATCAACAATTAATCAGATTAATATGAAGTCGGCAAAACAGAGCATCATATAAATCTTTATTGCCCTGATTAGTAAATCCGAACACTGACGGAGAAATTGAAGAGAATTGCAGATGAATTTTGAAGACTCAATTTGATAGTTTGTAATAGTTGCTTAGAAAGTATAAACTAATGCTGATCCTTAATCTAACCTACGGGAGAATAAAAACAAATGTATTTTGAAATGAGAACGTACACAATACACCCCGGCATGCTTCCAACTTACATGAAACTATTTGAGGAAGTAGGCCTACCCATTATTGAAAAATATGCGGAATTAGTCGGTTATTGGTATACTGATATCGGTGAGTTAAACCAGGTTGTCCATCTGTGGCGATATGAAAGTTTGGATCAAAGAACTGTCAGGCGTAAAAAACTTTATGAGGACAACGACTGGCAAACCAAATTTCTACCCGACGCAATGCAAATGCTGGAAAAACAGGAAAACAAAATCATGCTCGCAGCAAACTTCTCGCCAATAAAATAGTTAAGCTAGCCACCTACATTATTTAAAAGACATAATCCTATACAAGACATTAATTTACCTAACAAAAAAATGGGTTGCATCAAATCTGATGTAACCCCTTAATACAAATTATACCCCAAAAAGAACTGAAATAGAGTACCTGCTTTCTTTATCTTCGCATAATCTCGGCCATGTGGAGTATACGCTCTCTCACTGTGAACATATAGCGGGCCTTCTTTGCCGTGCTTTACCAGCAATTCACAATCACGAAATCAGTATACGTGCAATTTTATATATCTATCCTTGAGCTTTTATCACAAAAGAAGGGACTGAGTCTGTTCGACCCAGCCCCTTCCTTTTACGAGGTGACAGGGGGTGAGGCCCCTGCCGGTAGGTATATTATGGCGTACGCTATTCAATCATCTTACCAGTTATCTGTGACCTATTCAGCAGATATCAGACAAGATGCTCTCTCCAGGTTGAACTGAGCTTTAAGCCGGGGCTGAACCAAGCGGCCCGGCCCCGGCTTTCACGAGGTGATAGGTAAGAGGGAACCTATCCAGTAGGTGTATATTATGGCTAACGTTATTTCTTCATTTTACCTGTGACCATGCTACGGACAAGGGCGAATATGCTCTCTCCGGTGGTGCAGAGATAAAGATGGATTACGATGAAGAGGACCATCAGGAATGCTGCTCCGGTATGAACCAGAGAAACAAGATGTTTGCCGTTCATACCCATCAGTTCAGGGGGAATAACTTCGGGGATAAACAAAGCCAGTCCGGATGCAACCAGTACGGGGAACAGCAAGAATAGTACGGACAAATAAGCAGTCTGCTGTAAAGGATTCAGACGCTTTGCAGGATCATGTCCGGCCGGATTCTCTTGTCCTTTGTAAATACCCAGCATGTAGTATTTAGCCTGCGCGAAGCTTGCGGAAATGAAATCCGCACGCGGCAGATACTGCATAAGCTGTCCGCTCAGGATCAGATAGAGTAAATACAGAATCCAGAGAGCTACAAGTCCCAGTGCAAAGTATGCGTGGGCGGATTGCGCAGCCTCAAAGTCCATACCGATCCCGAAGTGCATGGCGAATCCACTCACAAGCAGAATGGCGAACAGGATTGCGTTGATCCAGTGCCAGAGTCTGACAGTAAACGGGAACATAGTAACAGTTTCACCATGAACATGGGTAGCTTTCGAACCCAGCATACGCAGTACCGCATGAACTGCGATCAAAAGCAGCATTGCCATCAGAATCTGGACAAACTTAGCATTCAGCCATGGGGTCTGGGTCACACCAAGTACGTACTTATTGTCGAGCAGACGAGCATTCATGAAACCGAGTACGGAGTCAGATTCGCCCATGGACGCTTTGATGGCCTCAGCATTTTTGGCCTTCAATTCAGTGTCGTTAAAGAGCCCTTTGTCAACCATTGCAAAGGCACGTTGTTCACTGCGGTATTTATTAAGCTTGGTAGTCATGGCGGATGACTTGGAATGGCAGCTCTCGCAGTTAACTTTGATGTCTTTGACTTCCATGATTACGTGTACTTCAGTCCCCTCTTTTCCACCGTGACAGGCTACGCAGCTGACGGATTCAAAATGCTTTTCCTTATTGGGCAGAAACCAATGGCCCATCTTCTGGTCGAGCAGTTTTTTATCTGTCAGTTTCTGGTATCCACGCAGATCGGAATGGCACTTAAAGCAACGTTCGTTTGTTTCGGCAACAACTGAAGCTATTTCTTCAGTCCTTTCCGGAAGATGGAAAGTATGGGCATCGTGACAGGAAGCGCAGCTGAATTCCTTACCTTTCTTAACTATGGCTTTGGTATGGTAGCTGTGATCAACCTGCTCGTAGATATCCTTGAAGTAATTGCCGTGGCAGGACTGGCAGTCCTTGGGCTTTTGGGTTTTGAATTTATGGGGTGCACTTGCAAAAGCGTCTTCAGTTGCACCTTCGTGACAACTTTGGCAGCTCTGCCCGCTATGCACTGAGTTGCGGTAATCCACCTCATCAACATGCAGCTGAAGAGTGCGACCCCGGTCAGTTACCCATTTTGCGGTAATCCCAGCATCGCCATGGCAGGAGAAGCATTTCTGATTCTGCTTCAACGCACCTTGTCGCAACTGGGCGGCCTTTGAGTATAATTGCTCTGAATGGGCGACTGTATCGCCCGCTGCATGGACTACTCCGGCCATAAACAAGGCAAGAGTCAAGACCAGGCAGACAGAAGCCTGTTTAATAAACATACGGAATTCCTCCTGATTAATTCTTAGGGAACCTGGTAATCAAAGTGGTGGCAGTTTTTGCAGTAAAACTCAGATTTACCGTGCTCTCTATGACAGGTGTCACAGGGGAGTTCCGTGGCCCAGTGCGGGGAATTATGCGGATTTGGTTCAAGTTTTTCAGTGCGTTTGGCAACATCTTCCGGAGTGCCGTGGCAGTTGGAACAATTACGGGTATCCGGCGGTGCGGTAGGTGCTTTCACACCGTGGCAAAGTTCGCAGTTGGCACCGTTCTGGTGAACCTTTTTGTGATAGCTTTTGACCGGAAGTTTGCCGAATACGACATCGTCAATAATGTCAATGGTGAACTGTTTGGTCTTGTGCTGCTCCATATCAATTTCGGCAACACTTTTTTCTTTTTCAGCCTTATCCTGTGCGCGCAGTGCGTTGGGCGCAAGGAAAATTCCCATTGCAAACAGAAGCAGAATCGCTCCGAGGGCGAATTTTTTATTATTCTTCATTTTCATGTCCTTTTTAACTAATAGGGATTCCAAAGGGGCATGGCTCCTTTGGCCGCCTGAGGCGAAATGCGTTCATCTAAAACACGAATCGCATCAAATTCCTAACTCGGCTCATTCCCGGCAACGCTGTTGCCGGCGATACGTCCCATGACCAGGCAGTCGGTGATTGCACAACTGCCGAGACGGCTTGCCCCGTGGGGACCGCCGGTGACTTCACCTGCGGCATAGAGTCCGTTAATAGGCTTGAAGTTCTGGGAATGAAGGACATGACCTTTTACGTCGATTTCGACGCCGCCCATGCAATGATGCACTTTGGGCCAGCCGCGCACGGCGTAAAAAGGCGCTTTGACAATGGGAGTTGCGGTGCTCAGCGGTTTGCCGAATTCGGGATCGTGATTGTCCGCAACGTATTTGTTATAGTTGCTGATAGTTTCGGAGAGCTTGGCAGCCGGGATATTATAAAAATTAGCTAACTGCTCGATGGTATCAAAACCGTGTACAACCTTGTATTTCAGGCAGCGGTCCAGAGTTGGACACGCTTCTGCGCCTTTGCTGTCGACAATGATAATCGGATAATCAGGGTTGCCGTTTGCATCAAGCTTCTTAAGCATAGCATCGGCACGGGTCTTACGGTCTGCAAGTTCGTTTACAAAACGGATTCCAGTGGAACGCTCAACCATCACGCCGTAACGGAATCCGGACTGAATGTTGAACATGGAAGCAACACCGAATCCCTTTTCGTCCGGGGAAGCCCACGGTCCGAGCTGGATGAGAGACATCTGTACGGGAACGGCCCCGGCGCGGAAGGCTGCACGCATGGCTTCACCTGTGGCACCGAGTTGGTTGGTACTATCGATCTCACCGGCCAGACGGGGGTCCTGAGCAGCACGGAATTTAGCATCCTGACTGAATCCGCCAGTGGCGAGGACGACTCCTCTGCGAGCGCGGAACATGCGGATCTGTCCACTTTCTTCATCCGGGAAACGGTAACCGTCGCGAGCACGGATGCCGACAATGCGTTCGTCATCGTTGACGATGAAGTCAAGCATTTTGCAACCGGTGTGCAGGACAACGCCTTCAGCGCGGGCGGTATCCACCAGCGGACGGACAATGCCGGAACCGGAAGCATTATGGCTCAAGTAGGTACGGGCTACGGAGTGCCCGCCGAGCCATGAAAGTTTGGGCTTGAACACTGCTCCGCACTGGATAACAAAATTGTAGGCATCAATGGAGCCTTCAGCGATTGTTCTGGTTATTTCAACATGGTTGATGCCGCGACCTGCCTTGAGCATGTCTTTAACCATACTATCGATGCTGTCTTTAACGCCTTCTTTTTTCTGCAGTTCACTGCCTGCCACAGCAAAAAGACCACCGTTAATACATGAGTTTCCGCCCAACACGCGCATTTTTTCAACGACCATAACATCGAGGCCCTTGCGGCGCGCTTCAATGGCTGCGGACAAAGCGGCAAAACCGCTGCCGATGACCAGAACGTCGAACTCTCCATCCCACTTGGTGGTCGGAAGTTCAGAACGGACCGAAGGGGCTTTTTCACTGGCAAGACTGCCGGTAGCACCGAAAAGGACAGCTCCCGCCGCCATAGCGCCTCCATTCATGAGCAGCTTACGACGGGACATCATAGCTGCTTTGCCTTTTGTACCCTTGGAATCAGGCATACACTTCATCTCCTTTAAAATTGTACTCTAAGTCTCAGTGGACAGCACAGTTTCGTTGCCACAGTCCTCCAACCGTGATTACAAGGCAACGTCACCCGCAGGTCCGCTGGCAAGCTCCCTGAGGTCTTCGAAGTCAGCTGATCCGAGAAAACGGCGTTGTTCCACACCGGAGAAGAAAAGCAAAAAGGTCGGACTTCCATCCAACTTCAGATTCTTCTCAAAGTACGCACCGTATGCGGGATTCAAAATCGCACAGGTCACACGCCTTGCAGCAGATTGCGCAAAGTCCGCAAGGATCTGCATCTGCCTACTCGAGATCAGGTCATCCGAAAGATACCCTACAACCAATAGTCCCATGCTTTTCTCAAGCAAGGCTTCGTACTGGTCGGGAGTCAGCATTTTACATCTGTTGAGAGTCATGATTCACGCTCCTACGTCCCGTAAGCAGTTCGCGTGCCACAATTTTAAAGTAAACATAACCTATCAATTTTTAAGATTTTATATTTAAACAAGATTACAAACAAATCGTCTTAAACGCTTTGTTTGTTCTATATTTCACACAAAGTGTAATGTGTAATATTACACTAATTTTTACACTTACGTTACACAATACATGTAACAGACAATTCGAACATGTCAAAGTGTAAAGACCAGTATTGTTATTTATGATTCAATGATCCCTGCTTTTTTCATCCAGCGATAAAGTGTCGGGCGACTTATACCGAGAATTCGAGCTGCCCGGGCTTTCTTCCATTCTGCCTGCTCCAAAGCATCAAGCACCTTCTGCTTATCAAAAACATTCCGCGTAGAAGAGGAGTCAGAAGTTACAGCAGGAGCCGCAGATTCCTGCCGGCGAACTTGCTTCAGCTCTAAATTATCACAAAAACAATTGAAATTATCTCTAAAATTCTGTGGAAGATGAATGAACTGTAATACCTCGTCAAGACACAGAATAGCCGCATACTCAATGCAATGCCGCAACTCACGAACATTCCCCGGCCAATCGTACTTAACAAGAGCGTCCATGAATTCAGGTGAGATGGCTTTTATGGAGCGCCCCAACTCATTATTAAAAGTATTCATAAAACTTTCCGCCAGCAACGGAATATCTTCACGACGTTCTCTAAGCGGGGGGAGCTCTATCTGAAATACATTAAGCCTGTAATACAAGTCCTTGCGAAAGGAACCGTCCTTAACTTTTTGCACCAGATCGGCGTTTGTGGCGGTTACCACTCGCACATCAGCTTTGCGCGGCTTGGAGCTGCCAACGCGTTCGTATTCCTTATATTCTAAAAAACGCAATAATTTAAGCTGAATGGACAGAGGTAAATCTCCAATTTCATCAAGAAAGAGGGTTCCACCTTCAGCCGCGGCAACACGCCCTTCAGACTCACGTGAGGCTCCGGTAAAGGCTCCGCGGACATGACCGAACAATTCACTTTCCAGCAGGGATTCAGACAAAGCCGCGCAGTTCACCTTCACAATCCTTTTCTCCGCCCTGCCTCCAGTGTAATGCAATGCATCGGCAATCAATTCCTTACCCGTACCGGATTCACCGGTAATCAGCACGGTCGTGCCAATGTCCGAAAGACTATGCACCAACGTAGCCACCCGCTTCATGGAATCGCTTTGACCGACCATATTGTTGAGTAACCTGCGGTCTTCCAGTTGTTGTTCCAGAACCGCAAGACGGGTCATATCTTTAATAACCAGCACGACACCGCCGAAACTGTGTTCCCCGGTACGCAAAGGCGCTGCATTAAGCTCCAGCTTACACTCCTTGCCGTCTGGCGTTTTTGTATTGACCCGGAAATGTGAAGTAAGCCGTCCGAGCTCCAATGTCTGCTGGATTACACTATTATATGGCTTTGCTTTACTCCCGAAGCATTCCTCCAGTGTCCGCCCTTTATAGTCGGCTAGAAATCCTCCGTAGAGGGAAAGGAAAGCTGCATTAGCGGAAAGGATGCGTATATCCTCGTCCACAGTTACAATCGCATCCGGGATGCTGTTAAATGAATTTTCCAGATTTAAACGCAGGCGATATCGTTCATTGATACTTTCCTGGAGTTTCTGTTGAGCAGCTTCCAGTGTGGTTCTGAGGATGGACTGAAGATTCTTATCACGCACTTCATCAATGCGTTTTAACACATCGGCTATATTTAATTGATTCGGGTCGGGAGTTTCCATGTCAGCTCTTAATTGGAGGTTTCTTCTTTTCTATGAGAGCAAAGAATTTGAGTCAAGGTTCAGGCATAATTAATGCAACTGCTGTTCCGAAAACAATAATCAAAGTGTAACATTTTACTGTAAAGTTTTGATTTTAACAATTTCATATTAGGAATAAAAATGAAAACTCTTTTTGAAAAGTGTAAACTAGGTCCGCTGAATCTTAAAAACAGGCTGGTCCGCAGTGCCACCTGGGAAAACATGACCACAGAGAACGGACGGATGACTCCCCGCCTTTACGAGATATACAAAACTCTGGCTGAAAACGAAGTGGGGCTGATCATCACCGGGTACGCCAATGTGGTGGAAGAAGAGCAACCGAACCCGGGCATGATGGGAATTTACGATGATTTTTTCGTAGCCGACTATCGCAGGCTGACTGACATAGTGCACAAACACGACTCCAAAATTATCCTTCAGATTGCCTATGGCGGCACCAAAACTACTTATAACGTGGGCGAACGGACGATCTTCGCGCCGAGTAATATTCCCGAGCGAAGCACTGGTACCTGCGGTAAGCCCATGAACAAGGATGAAATCAAGTATATCATCAAAGCTTTTGCCGCTGCCGGGAAAAGGGCCAAGGAATCCGGGTTTGATGGAGTTGAAATCCACGCAGCTCATACCTACCTGATCAACCAGTTTTTGAGTCCGTATTATAATAACCGCACCGATGAATACGGCGGATCACTGGAAAACCGTATGCGTTTCATGGTTGAAATATACGAAGCCATGCGCAAAGAAGTAGGTGCAGACTATCCTATTCTGGTCAAGCTCACCGCCAGTGAGTTCTTTGAGGGCGGACTGACCTTTGATGAAACCAGAATAATTTGTACCAAGCTGGAAAAAATGGGCGTGCAAGGACTGGAGATTTCCGGCAACATTCACGGCAAGGCAAAATCCATGGCCGGTAAATTTTATGATGGTTATGAACTAAAAAAACAGGGCTACTTTACCGAATATGGCGACATCATCAGCCGCGATGTGGATATCCCGGTTATTACCGTAGGCGGCCTGTCACAACCGGATCATATCGAATCCATTCTTAATAACACAGGGATTGAATTTTTCGGTTTGTCTCGTCCTCTGCTTGCCGAGCCTGATTTGTTTAAAAGGTGGAAGGATGGTGATACAAAACGGGCAAAATGCGTGCATTGTTCCAAATGTCGAAATGAAGATGGAAATTATTGTACCGTATTTAAGGATAAATAGCGCTTTGATTTTGAAGCGAATTTTTTCTGTCAGCTGAACGAGTGATACGTTCTTTGGAGCAGAGGATCGGATGGCGGAGCAATCCCCATACCCTATGTTGCTACAATGGGCCTGAGTATATCATTCCATCGATTTAAGACTTGGGCTGAATTAAAGACAACCAACCTGAGCTCATTCAGCCGGTAAAAGCGTAACAGAATGAGGCTGGCGAACGCTACTATCTCTAGTCTCAAAAACGATCACGGTTCCACATTGATTGCAACCTGTTGAGAATAAAAAAGCCCGTGCCTTTCGACACGGGCTTCCTTTTGGGAAATCAATTGTTATTAGGATAGAGGCTCAAATCAATCATTAGTGATGTTTGTGACCGTTCCGACCTTAATAACGACGGTGTCTTTGCAGTCACCACTATGCAAGCCATTTTTCATAAGTGGACTTACGTATGAGATGTTACCAGCTAATCACCCTGCGACCAACCTGTTGCGCCCGTTCTCTTTAGCGCAGTACAGAGCCTGGTCAGCTTTATGGAGCAATTCAGCACCGTTCTCGCCTTCACACAGCATGGACTTAACGCCAAGGCTGATGGTGATATGATCTGCTGTTCCTGAAAACTCATGCAGTATGTTCAGCTCTTCAACTTTGCACCGGATATTCTCCGCTACAGCCAATGCACCATCATTCTCGCATTCTGGCAGCAATACGACAAACTCCTCACCGCCGTACCTTCCAACAAAGTCACCAGAGCGGCTCAGGCTGGACTGGATGGCTTTTGCTACCAGCCTCAGGCACTCATCTCCTGCCCCATGACCGTAATTGTCATTATATGCCTTGAAGTTGTCTATATCTATCATGATCAGGCTAAGGACGCTGCCGTTACGCCGCCCTCTGCCCCATTCCTGCTCCAGAGTCTGGTCGAAACTCCGGCGGTTCGCAATGCCCGTCAGACCGTCAATCATAGACATATTTTCCAGCATATCAGTACGCTGCTTCAGCTGTAAATGAGTGCGGACTCTGGCCTTTACCACAGGGAGGCTGAAAGGCTTGGAAATATAATCGACAGCCCCTAGATTCAAACCAAAAGTCTCATTGTCACTATCACTCATGGCTGTCACAAAAATCACCGGGATACTCATGGTCTGCGGATTCTGCTTCAAACGCCGACAGACTTCATAACCATCCATTTCCGGCATCATAACATCAAGAAGAATAATATCCGGCGGATCATCGGAAGCGGCAATAGATAAAGCATCTTTTCCTCCATTCGCAACCCGCATTCGATACGAACTCTTCAGGGCCTGTACAAGCACCTTAATATTGACGGGTGTGTCATCCACGATGAGGACAGAGTCTTTATCTTTCATATTAACTAACTACTTTATTCTAAGAATATTTTAAATCCAAAAAATCACGAATTTCCCTGATAGATCTTTCCGCACTACGATAATCGAAATTATGCAGATAATCTCTGAGCCCATGCACAACCAGCTGGTCAACATTCCCTGTAAGCAAACGTTCCATCTCAATAATAAGTTCTTCACCCACTACATCACTGCTGGAGACAAGGGACTCAATTTCAGCAAGAACCCTATCGACAGCCTCTGCACTGTAAGCAACAGGCTTGAACATTTGCCTCGGATCTTCAAGTGCTTTAACCGTATCAATATATTTTTTTAAAGATTCTTCAATTATTTTGAACCGGTGGTCAGAAACTTTACCCTTCTGGACAGCCTGCTCCAATTCATCCGCCGCTTTCCGGACCAGCTGAATGCGCAGATTACCTGCCACTCCGACAAGACTATGCGCCAAAGCTCCAATTTCCTGCATGGCTTTGTTTCCTACCATTTCCGGCAAGACATCAAGAACGGCCTGTACTTCATCCCGCAAATCAAGAAGCAGCATAGTGTAGGTTCTTATATCCATACCTGTTGACTTGAGAACATCATCAACTTCTATTTCCAGAATCTGAAAAACATCCTGTTCCCCCGCCATGCGGCCATGCTCGACAGGCTCTACGGGCTGAAAAGAAATTGAAGCCTTGGGAAGCCACCGCTGCAACACAATAACCAGTGAATCTATATCAATGGGCTTGGAAATGTAGTCATCCATTCCGGCAGCAAGGCATTTCTCCCTGTCCCCCCTCATTGCGTGAGCTGTCATGGCAATGATCGGAATTTCACTGTTAAGAACATCAGTTTCCGAATCACGAATACAGCGTGTTGCTTCATAACCATCCATTTCCGGCATCTGGATATCCATTAAAACAAGATCGTAAGAGAAACCCTGTAGGAGCTTAACCGCTTCTGCCCCATCAGCCGCGGCATCCGACTGAACTCCCAGTTTTTTCAGAGAGCCGACGGCAACCTGCTGATTGATTATGTTATCTTCCACAACCAGAACACGTGCATCAGTATTGAAGTGTGCCAGATCACGCACAGAATGACGTGTCACTATCGCATTTCCGCTGCTTTTTTTGCCGGTCATAACGCTGATGAGGATGAGTAGAAAATCCTGATGACGGATTGGCTTATTCGCATACGCATCAAAGCCAACTTCTTCAAAAATCTTGGAATCACCACGCCTGCCAAGTGAAGTAAGCATTATCATCCGCGTCATTGACAGATCAGGATCGTCTTTAATGGACTGCCCAAGAGATTTACCCTCCATATCGGGCATCTGCATATCAATAATAACCAGCTGGTAAGGATGGCCCGCATCAAAAGCCTCGTGTAGCATTACAATCGCATCATGAGCGTTTTTGACTCCATCAGGCTGCATGCCCCATGACCTTAGACGGGTAACAAGTATTTCACGATTGGTGGCATTATCATCAACAATCAGGACGCGTATGTCCCGCAATTCAGCTGAAGAGAGCTGCGGCTCAGAAACAGTATCCTTCTGCTTTTTCAACTTAACCGTGAACCAGAATTCGGATCCTTGCCCAACCTGACTTGTAACACCTATATCCCCGCCCATTAATTCGCTAAGCTGCTTTGAAATTGCCAGACCTAATCCGGTTCCACCGTACCTGCGAGTGGTGGATGCATCCACCTGGCTGAATTTGCTAAAAAGCATGTCCAGCTTATCTTCGGGAATACCGATCCCGGAATCACTTACAGCAAACCGCACAAGACATTCGTCCCCGCTGTCTTCCAGTAGAGAAACGTCGATCAGAATTTCACCTTGTTCGGTAAACTTGATAGCATTACCGGTAAGGTTGCCAAGTACCTGTCTTAATCGGCCAGGATCTCCACGGAACAGATTCGGCATTTCCGGAGTAACCTGACAAAGTATTTCCAATTTCTTTTCATGGGCTCTGATTGCCACACTGTCTGTAAAATCATCCAGCAGACTAAGCAGATCAAAATCGATCTCTTCCACTTCCAGCTTTCCTGCTTCTATTTTAGAAAAATCGAGAATGTCATTGATAAGTTGAAGCAGTATTTCACCGCTGGAACGGATCGAATCAGCAAATTGCAATTGTTCCAAAGTGAGATCAGTCTCCATTAGCAGTCCGGCCATACCGATTACGCCATTCATAGGGGTGCGAATTTCATGACTCATGTTGGCCAGAAATTCCGATTTCATGCGGTTTGCCTCCTCCGCGTCGGCCTTGGCTCTTTGAAGTTCCTGCTCTCTGGCCTTGGCTTCGTTGATATCTTCAAAAACCCAGATACTACCGGCCCACGGGTCAGTGGAATCTATAGCCGTGCCGAAAAGACGCATCCACGAAAGCTCTCCGTTCTTGCGCAGCAGACGCTGTTCGCTGGTGTAGCTGCCTCCTTGCGAAATTACGGAGTAAGCATCACGCCCCAGTTGATCGAACTCTTCGCGTGTTTGGAAAAACCTCAAAGTGCTATGGTTCTCCATTTCCTCAATAGAATAACCGAATATTTCCGCCATCTTCTTATTGGCCTTCAACTGGACTCTGTCTTTTACCAGAGTGATTCCCACACTAGCGTTATCCAAGATAGCACTCTGCTCCAGCAAAGCCTGCCTGAGCTCTTCCTCAGCATGCTTGCGGTCCGTTATATCCCGCCAGACAACCAGGACAAGGTCCCTATCCTCATCACGTACAGCCGACAGGAATACATCAACCCAAAAATCATGACCATTCAGACTGCGGTGAACCCACTCAAACCTGACAAGATCCGAACTGGAAAGTCTGGAAATCAATTCACCGACAGAAACAGCCGAGTAAGAACCATCAGGTTGAATTTCCGGTGAAAAAAATTCCGGTCCCCGTCCGACAACCTGATCATGAGTAGCCTGCAATAATTCAAGAGCCGCGTCATTACAGTCTGTATATATGCCATCTTCCATAATAAGATACGCGTCCGGAGACTGATCAAAGAGAAACCGGTGCCACTTCTCACTGCTTACCAGAGCCTCCTCAACAAATTTCATCTGGGAAATGTCATAAGACACCCCTGTCAGACGAGAAGGTCTGCCCTCTTCGTCACGAACCAGTCTTCCGTATGCTTTCATATGTCTTAATAAACCATCTGAACGTACTATACGAAAATCTACATTTAATGGCGATTCTCCGCGGGCGGAAGAGTCGACTTCGTCCAATATCCGCTCACGGTCATCAGGGTAAAGATGCTCGCTGAAAGTTTCCAGAGAAGGGATAAATTCTCCACGTTCAATACCATAGAGACGAAGTATCCAGTCATCCACAATGAAAAGTCCGCTGGAAATATCCAGTTCCCACACCCCTATTCCTGCAGCATCTGTCGCAAGAGTCAAACGTTCATTCGCCACCTGTAGGGCTTTTGTGTGCTCCTGAACCTTCTCCTCAAGAGCTTGACGGCGGCGCAGCAACACGGCCAATACAAAGGCTACCGCAGAAGTTATAAACAATCCTATTAATCCGGTCACAAGACCGGCCCGGACCGATTGCATCTGGAAAAACTGAGGCTTAGCGTGAGTAGTTATGATGAAAGTTTTGCCAAAAGCCAGAACTGGACGATTTGCAGTCAGCCCCCATTTGAGAGCCTGTCCGTCAGGCCATGCTGAAGCTATTTTTTCAAAAGGTTTTTCGCTTTCGACTAGAAACAATTCCTCAGCGACAGGAGAGTCAGATCCTACAGAAGCCAAAAAATCATTTAAACGTATCACAGCCACAACGAATCCATGAAGGGATAAACGCTCCAAGTCATTGAATACCGCTCTGAAAACCAAGATTCCCTTTTGCGTGCCACTCTTCTGCACCAGTGTCACCGGATCGCTAGCAGTCGTCAAACGAGTTCGCAAAGCCTCTTCAAGTGCGACGCGACGAACTTTCTCGGAACCCATATCAAATCCAATAGATTTGTTATTACCTTCAATAGGGGCAAAGCGCAGTCCGGGATAGTACACACTGCGCCCTTCAGCAGGCTCGGGCTGACCGGAAGAGTCCATCTGCCAAATTTTAAAACTTTCAATCCCCGCTGACAGTTCAAATATTTTTTTATCGGCTGCTTTTACCGCCGGAACCCATTGCCAAGCCTGCACGAACGGATTTCGGGTCAGGTATTTTGTATAATTTTGAAATTCATAGCCTGTAACACTGTTGCTTCCTTCGTAAAATCGAGCCAGCCCCTCAAGCTCAATATTTTGTATATCGCAAAACTTTTCCGCTAATGCTGCTGATCTGCTTTCCGCTAGATGCCTGAATGAATATCTTCGGTTTTGATTATACTGGATCTCGGCCAGCCAGACGGCAAACAAAGTCAGAATGAGTCCAATAGAAAGTGTCATCCCTACTTCAATAGACTTCATCCAACGGGCAGCAGAACCTCCGTTTCTAGCTCGGCGGGTCAGCAAAGCCGAACTGGCAGCCAGAACAGAAATCAACGCAAACACAGTAAGAATCACAGGCAGAATGGCACGGACACTCACTCTCCATTCCCAGTCGCGGGCCTCAACATCCATTCCGAGAACGGCAATAAGTTTATTCGTATGCGGATCAACTAAAGGAATGAGAGCAGAAATCCATGCTCCCCAACGATCAGTAACAGGCCCTTCCACTGCAGCAGACTTTGTATTGAAAATACGCCGAAAGCCATCAGATACTTCCTCGTACACCTGTCCAGCCGGAGACTCGTATTCAGACCCGATGGGTTCGCTGTCGATAAAGAAAAAAATAGTGTCTTCATTCTCTTCTGTTGTGGCAGGATCTGCCTCCCTGCTCCCCATTAAGTAGATGAAACGGCACTGTGGATTTGCAGAACGGACTGCAGCTAATTGTTCTTTCAACCTGAGATATTCAGGGGTTGTAATATCGGCTTCTGTGCCGGTCATCTTTTCAATCTTTTTGGGGTCAACGGCTTCAGCCACCATGCGCGCGCAGTTGAGCAGTTCCGCACGCGTTTGTTCCTCTACCTGAGCAATCATCCATCTGGAAAACAGAATTCCTGCAATAATGATTGCGCCAAAGACAACGAATTCACAAAGGGATTTCCTGCTAAATTTACATCGAAAAAAAGATTTGAATATAAAGCTTAGCAAATCATACCCCAATTTATACTTTTAAACATAAAGGCAAACAACAGAAGCACCAATTTAATAAAAAACAACTAAATTTTTTATCTCCTCTCATTCACACCCATATCTAAATACTTTGCTTATAATAAGCATGCATCAATTTTCATTCAAAAACGACTAAAAAATTAATCTACAGTATAAGATGTTCAAATTAATCCCCAGAGAGCATTCATAGTATTGTTGATAAATAAGCTAAAATCTATATATAAAAACGTAACATACCCCTTACCCATGAGTATTCATGAGCAAAAAAGAATTCATATTAATCACCAGCAGTTATAAAATATTGATTGGACCCAGATCAACTTAAACGCAAAAAGAAAGGCTCTTATAGATTTTCCGGACCTGTCGGAAGAATTTCGAATGAATTTATCATGGTTGGATCAGCTGCAAAATCACTCTGCAACAAGGACCGTGATGGGATCAGCGACACCAACCTTGTGAGCAAACATATGAATACGATCGATCTTATCTTTATCCAGTTCAAGACTTTTTCGCAGAAGCATTGCACCCTTATCAGATAGAACATCCTCATACAGAATCATTCCGGGTAACAACTCTTGTATAGTTAGTGATTTAACTTCATAACGCGCTTCAACTCCCAGCATTCCTTCCAAATAGTACAATAGTTCAGGATCATACATTTGGGACTGTTCCTCAAGTTTTCCAAATGCAGCACGCTGGTTTCCATACTGATGCAGATAAAGGTCGTAATCAAGCGCGATTCGCAAAATACGCCCTCCAAGCGGAATCACTTCACCTTCAATTCCATCCCTTGGAGTTCCAGACCCGTCAAACCCTTTTAATTGATAGGCAATCATTTCAGCTATTGTCTTCATTCTGGGCAGTTTTACAACTAGATCTTTAGCTACGACAGGGTGCATTTCAAAGAGTTGAACCTGTTCTGCCGTAAGCTCATGTCCTGCTATATATGCCTCCATAGTTCCAGGCGGGAGTATAAGAAGTCCCAACTGAGAAAGCATTGCGGCAATATCAAGCCGCCACAGAGCCTTGACATCCTTTTTTTTAGCCAAATATTTAACGTACCTGCGAACTCTGCTGATCCGTTCACTAGCTAGAGGGTTTACTAAAGATGTGATCTCGGTCAGCAGTTCGACACTTCCTTTCAGAGTCTGTTCCAGTAAAATTCTTTTACTTGTTATTAATTCATACTGGTTTGCAGCTTCATTGATATTTTCAAGCAGAACCGCTTTCTCGCATGGTTTGGTAAGAAATCTGAAAACATGCCCATCGTTCACAGCCATTATAGCGCTATCCAAATCAGCAAACCCGGTAAGTATCATACGGGTCGTTTCCGGACTGTAAGCTTTCACTTCTTTGAGAAACGAGATCCCATTCATCTGGGGCATTCTATAATCTGAAATAACAACAGAAAAAGGCTTTTCATTTTTGAGATCAACAAGTGCCTTTTCCGGATCATCCGCAGTATAGACATCGTAATATGCACGCAACTGCCGTTTTAATGAAGACAGAATATTAGGTTCATCGTCAACCAGCAGCACTCGATGTCTCATTGCTATACCCTATAACCTTAAAAGACTGATCATTTCTTTATCCAGAATATTGAATTTCACAATCCCTTCCCAATTTCCTGCAATATGCGCAATCCACTCCTCAAGCTTTTCTTCACCAATTCCATGCATTATATTCTTTTCAACTACAATTCTGTTGTACTCTTTATTAATTATTATGCATTGATGATCAATCATATTCGCAACAGATACCAGCATAGGCACACTCATATCAAACTTATCATATGAATGATGATACCCTATACCATAAACAACATCACCAGACATCCCCCATAACCCCATCAGATAAGCACCTATCTGTGCATGGGTGGTTCCAAATACTTCCAATTCACCTTTGTATACCGGAATATTCTCACTGGTGACTATTTCCAGTACGTTTCGATACCGCTTCGGGAATGAATTCGCCAGAACAAGTTTTCCAACATCATGCAGTAGTCCTGTCATACGGGCCTGCACAATTTGCAGTCTGTCCAAGCCTTCATATTCCGCAATGCTTCTCGCGAGATTAGATACTCTGAAACTATGCTCCCAAAGCATAGATAAAGAAAAATCAGGGAGAGCTGTCGCGTCATACATGGAGAACAAATGCGTTCCGACAATTAAAGCGCGAATTGTATCAAGGCCAAGCATAGTGATAGCCTGAAATATGGATTCCACTTGTGAAGGTAGCCCGAAATACGGAGAGTTGACCAGTTTAATAATCTTGGCCACAAGCCCGACATCCAGGGATATTAGTTCGGCAATCTTATGGATCGAGGGTTCCGAGGAATTCAATTCATTTTCAACCGACTTAAATACATGAGGCAGGACGGGGAGCGTTTCGATTTCAGCAACAAGCTCCTGCATCGCGTGATCATTCAAGATGTCACGGGACTTAAGAGCACCGTCTATTTTAGCGACAAGCTCTTTAGCGTCGCAAGGCTTGGCAATATATTGGTGGACTGAACGGATACTGTGCACAACTTCATCCAGTCCCACCTGAGCGGACAAAGCGATGCGGATCGTTTTATGATAGTCCTGTTTTATTCGCTGCAATAACTCTGATCCGTCCATGCCCGGCATTCTAATATCTGAAACAATAACATCAAAAGGCCTTTCAGCAAATAAAGCCAGAGCCTCGGCTCCAGACTCGGCGAAGGCAAATTCCCATTCCTTTTGTTTAAAGCGAAGCATGCGGCGGATAGAACCCAACACATTCGGCTCGTCATCAACAAAAATAATCCTTATTTTATCCTCCATCCTTACTCCTTACCAATTTTTCAGAATGATTATCTCGTATTTTTCTTCTATTCTTAATCGTAAAAGAACCAAGCGTTTCCCTTCATAAATACTTAGTAAAATGATATGATGATTAGTATCATACAAAACATGCATTTTGAAAGCCATGGATACTTAAAATTAAATTGACCGAGAAAAACCTATGCCTGACTCAACTCATTAAGCTACAATTATAATCTCTAATGCCGTATAATCGGCATTAACCATTTATATAAGCGCAACTTGACGCAGGAGAGAATTGACCCTCACTACAAGCTGATATGACATAAAGTCTACACTATATTTTTACAGACCAACAAGGAGTTCTAATGCCATCCCATATCCCCATTGGTTTTCTACACTCCCTAAAAGGCCCACTATCCAATAGTGAACGAATGCTGGTAGACGCAGCGCTTTTAGCTGTTGATGAAATCAACGAAAGAGGCGGATTACTCGGGAAACAAGTGCTCCCCTACGTCGGTGAGGAACTGGCACCTGACAGTGATTTCGGAAAAGAGGCAAAAAAACTTTTGCACGAGAAGAAAGTCCTTTCACTTTTCGGCTGTCGGACTTCCACGTCACGTAAGCAAGTAAAACCGGTGGTTGAGCAAGAGGGCAGTCTCCTTTGGTATCCCTGCCAATACGAAGGTTTGGAGCAATCCCCGAACATTATTTATACAGGCAACTGCATGAACCAACAGATTGTGCCTATGATACGGTGGGCACTATCTACAGAAAAGAAGCGTATAGCTTTGATCGGTTCAGATCATGTCTTTCCACGCACAGCGAACAAGCTTATCTCGTCCATGCTTACAGAAACAGATGCCACCATCGTATATGAAAGTTATCATCCTTTGGACTGTCAGGACTTTGCCCCTGTTTTTGATGCATTGAGCGAAACCACGCCTGACCTGATCATTAACTCCATCAACGGCTATGGAAACATTCCTTTTTTTGAGCAACTTCAACTTTTCCCAAATCTGGCCCAACCTGACCTTATCTGCTCTCTAAGTTGCTCTGAAACTTTATTCTCCATGCTTACATACCATCCTAAAGGACAGCTGGCTTGCTGGGGATATTTCCAGTCTATAGATAATCCAGCCAACAAGCAGTTTTTAGCAAAACTAAAAGGCATAGGCTGCGAAATTGCTTCAGACCCTCTGGCAACGGCATACAGTCAGGTCATGCTTTGGGCATCCATTGTTAATCGTATCGGCTCCTGCGATCCTGCTGACATTTTAAGAAACATTCCCGGCAGCACAGTGGACAGTCCTTTAGGAAGCTTGGAGATCCAGCCGAATCATCATGTTCTGCGCACTGGATACCTCGGTAGAAGCAATGAATTCGGACAGTTTGATATCTTATGGCAGACGGAGGAGCCTATCATGCCGTTACCTTGGCTGGGAGTGGAAAGTTCGGAGCTGCCATTTAAAGAACTCATCATTCAGGTTCTCAGCCAGGTACCGGAAGACTTTACCATGCGTGCTAATCTTGAAGCAGAAATTGTTTCACGCAAAAAGCTGGCGGCAGAACTGGCCGAGAGTGAGCAGAGATTTAAAGAAATAGCCAAAGCTTCTCCGGTTGGTCTGATTATTACTGATTTGTCCGGCAACGTTCAGTATGCCAACTCCCGTGCAACCGAGATGTGTAATACAACTCTAGACTGGATGATAAAAAATGGATGGACTCATTTTTTAAGAATGAAGGACAAACTTCTTATTTTTCAAAAATGGTTTAACTCCAAGGCCCTGACTAACGACAGACTTGAATTCAGAATTCAGAGACAAGATAGTACAGACCTTTGGGTGCTCGCCCAGATTGTTGAAATGGATAATACAAATGATAAGATGTCAGGATATATCATATCCTTAACTGATATCACCCCCACAAAAGATGCTGAACTTGAATATAAACGATTGTCAGCAGTAATAGATCAAGCTGCGGAGGCAATCACCATTACTGATACCTCAGGGACAATAACATATGTAAACCCCGCCTTTGAAGTCCTCAGCGGCTACTCATCTGAAGAAGTGATCGGACAGAAACCCAGTATGATAAGAAGCGATGAGCATGAAGAAAAATTTTATGAAGAAATCTGGGGAGCAATCAGTCGCGGACAGGTATGGAAGGGACGTATGGTCAGTATAAACAAGGCAGGAAACCGCTTCACGCAGGATGCAATCATTGCTCCCGTCCGGGATGAGCATGGACTGATAGTTAATTTTGTATCTGTAGCAAGAGATATCAGCCAACAATTAGTTATTGAAGCACAACTGCGTCAGGCTCAAAAGCTGGAATCAATAGGTGAACTGGCAGCCGGAATTGCGCACGAAATAAATACCCCAACACAATATGTAGCTACTAATGTCAAATTTCTGGAAGACAGTTTCCCGGAAATCATTGAAAACCTGAATATACTCAATTCCATTAGAAATATTGAGACAAAAAACAAATCATGGGAGGAGATTGATTCTCTTATTTCCAATATGATGGATGAAGAGGAGCTCAAATTTCTTGCTGAAGATATACCCAATGCAATCAAGGAATCCACTGAAGGATTGAGGCGGATCGCTGAGATAGTCAAGTCGGTCAAACAGCTGGCCTACCCGGGTGAAACTCAAAAAAGTTATCATGATTTGAACGAAATTATATACGACGCAGTTACAGTTTCAACAAACGAATGGAAATATGTAGCAGAAGTAGAAATGGATCTGGACGAGGAATTGCCCCCCTTGTTCTGTCTAAAGGGGGAAATGGGACAGGTCATATTAAATCTCATTGTTAACAGTGCCCACGCAATTGAACAAAGCAACAGTCATGCTGAATCCGGCAAAGGACTCATCTTGATTAAAAGCTACGTCGAGAATGACGCCATTCTCCTGGAAATTAAAGATACAGGATGCGGAATGCCCAAAAATATCATAAAAAAAGCATTCGATCCTTTTTTCACTACCAAGAAAATTGGAAAAGGCACAGGACAAGGACTGGCGATTGCCTATAATGTTATTGTAAATATCCATGGCGGCAACATTGTGCTAGAGTCCGAAGAAGGAGTAGGAACAACAATAATTATAACATTACCCATATCCAATTGAGTGTAGGGATAAGCAAATCCTGGGTGTAGTGCTGGGGATGTAAATTAAAAGGACTTGCGGATGGATAAAAAAACGACAGAAGGTTTACATTCTGACAATGGAAATATTGTTAAAACCACAGCAACAGGTGAATGCTGTGTCTTTCAAAATATATGTACTGCTATCTCCGGTATATTTGCAGTTTTGGATAAAAAACACAATATTATCTACGCCAGTGAAGACTTCTATAAAGCGACAGGTACGACATCCGATATTATTGGGCAAACTATTTTTCTGATACAGCCTCCTTTTTGCGAAGACGATACAGAAGGATTCTCTAGTTCGTTAAGACTCTCATTGAACAAAATTGCCGAGGAGCTAATTCCGAACAGAATGCCACTAAGAGAACATATTGCAGTAGTTCAAAATGGTGTTCAGGAAACAAGCAGTACGCGATACATCAGTTATTCCAATTATCCGGTGATGGATGAAAAAAGAGATCTGTCCTGTATTGTATTTAAGACAGAGGATGTTACGGACTTTGTCATGTCCGGTATAAATATAACATTTGATAAACCCCAAAAGAGTGGCGCCACTCACCCTGCCCCAACACCTCAGACCGTTTATCCTGACCATGTTGAGGATGGGAACTATCTCCCCAGGGTTCTCTTGCTCAGCACCAATGTGCTAACTGAGCGGACAGTCAATGCAGCCCTCAAAGAGGGATATAAACTACTTCATACGTCCCGCTGTGAAAGTGCCCTGCATTATGTCCACAACACGAACCCTACAGCAATTATAATCGATCTATGCTGCCCGGACAAAATAAACGCACTGATTGACTCACTACGCGCCGAAAAAAAATTTGCTAATATTCCTGTTCTTGTAACTGAAAACAAAACAATAAATATTTCTGAACTATTCACTAAAGACCCTATGACGGAATTACTAGGAACACCTCTTTCCCAAAAGCGGGTACGTGCGCATGTGGACCGCATGATCGCTAAGAACCAACGCATTCAAATTGAGCAATCTCGTCTGGCGGCATTAGTTGCATCTTCTGAAGATGCGATTATCGGCGCCAAACTGGATGGAACAATCACGGACTGGAATACAGGTGCGGAACGAATTTTCGGTTATACACCTAAAGAAATCATAGGCAAATCAGTTCAGATTCTGGTCCCCCCGGATATCTATGCCGACAAAACAAAAATCATGAATCTCATTGCGCAAGGTGAACATATCAAGCAACTTGAGACTATCCGCTTAAGTAAGGATGGAAGGCGTATTGATGTCTCAACCAGCATTTCTCCTATAAGAAACCACCAGGGAACCATAATCGGAGCCTCAGCCATTACCCGGGATATCACACGCCGGAAGAAAACTGAGCAGGAAATGAAATCTCAGGCTTTTCTGCTAGAAGAAATTGGACAGCTGGCAAAGGTCGGCGGCTGGGAATTTGACCCGCAGACAGGCAGGGGATCATGGACGGACGAAACAGCCAGAATTTATGATATCGACCCTGATATAACGGCTACTGCAGAACTTGGGCTGTCTTTTTTCTATGGCGAACATAGGGAAAATATCGAAGCCGCATTGGAAAAAGCTGTTGAGAACGGAACTCCTTATGATCTTGAGCTGGAGATGACAACAGCGAAAGGCCATAAAAAATGGATCAGGGCTATCTGTAAACCCAGAGTTGAGGATGGAAAGGTTATCTCTATTCGAGGGGCTTTTCAGGACATTACCGACATAAAGTCAGCAGAATTAAGAGTCCGAAACAGTGAAAAAAAACTGTATGATATTTTAGAGGCCATTTCAGACGCTTTAGTCGTAGTTAATGAAGACGGAAATATTGTAATGGTCAATTCCGCAACAATCAAAATGTTCGGATACTCGCGGGAAGAATTGCTAGGTGAAAACATTAACTTTTTTGTCCCGGAACCATATAAAAAAGAGCACACTATAAAATGTAAATCCTACTTCAAATCTCCTGATTTCCATGCACCACTATGGAACAAAAATATCAGCATACAAACCAGATCGGGAATTGGCGTCCCTGTAGACATAGCGTTATCCCTGACTTCTATTGATGGCAGCCCTCATGCAATTGCGTCCATTCGCGACATCAGCAGACGCAAGAAGGCTGAAGAGAATTTAAAGGCTTCAGAAACTAAATTCAGAGTGATAACTGAAAATCTAAAAGAGCTTATATATAGAGCTGATTATAAGACTTTAAAAATAAATTATGTAAACAAAGCAGTAAAAGACATATACGGTTATACTCCGGCCGAATGGCTTGCAAAGCCCAATGTCTGGGAAGAAAATTTACACCCTGACGATAAGGAATTGGTCCTAAAATATATAAATAAAGCCGTCCGGGAATTTAACGACGTAAAGTTGGAATATAGGATTTTGGACCGAAATGGAAATATCCACTGGGTACACGACAGTATGACATGGGAAAAAGATGAATCCGGAAATCCTGTGGCTATATTGGGGGCCATGGCTGACATTACCGAGAAAAAGTTGGTCCTGATTTATCTGGAAGAAAAAGAAAAATTTCTGAGAGATATTTTGCATGGAATAAAAGCGGCGATTCTGATTATTGACTTTACCAAAGGAATCGTTGTCGATGCCAACGACGAATTTCTAAGAATTACAGGCAAGAATAAAGAACAAGTAATAGGTCAATCATGTGCCAAGGTTCTTCAGTGCAATAATCATTGCCCACAATGCAGTGCCGGCGGAGGAATAGTTTGTGATCTTGTTTTTAAAGAACGCAGCAGAATTAAAAAATCTGATGGTTCACAAATTCCTCTGGAACAAAGTTTCATTCCGGTAACCATACATGGAGAAAAAAGGATTGTAGCCGTTTTATTCGATGTAACTGAGCAAGTAGCAATTGAACGACAACTGGCATATGCACAGAAATTGGAATCCATAGGACAACTGGCCGCAGGATTAGCACATGAAATAAATACTCCTGTTCAATACATTGCCGGAAATATTGATTATCTCAAAGAGTCTTTCACCAAGATGATGAGACTGATATACTTTTGTGATGAATCATTCAAACAATACAATAACGACACTGGAAACTCTATTTTAAAAGCATGGGATAAAGCAAAAAGTGAGAATGACCTTGATTTTTTGAATGAAGATATTCCCGAGGCTTTCAAAGAAACATTGTTCGGGGTCGATCAGGTCAGCTCAATTGTTAAAGCAATGCGGAATTTTTCACACCCTGGTTCTGAAACAAAACAAAGCATAGAGCTTGAAGAGACAATTAAAAATATCATTACCGTCTCTCGCAATGAATGGAAATATAGTTCTGATATTATTACTGATTTTGACCCAGATCTTCCAACAATTTCATGCATGCCCGGTAGTTTCAATCAAGCTGTGCTCAATATTCTCGTTAACGCGGCACACGCAAACGCCGAAGCTGCCGGGACAGGCCCCAAAAAAAATATCACCATTAAAACCCGTAAGAAAGGAAATGTTGCTGAAATCAGTATCAGTGACTCAGGGAAAGGAATTCCCCTGGAGATTCAACACAGAATATTCGATCCATTCTTCACGACAAAAGAAGTTGGAAAAGGAACAGGACAAGGTTTGGGGATTGTACATTCGGTAATGCAAAAACATGAGGGGAGTGTTAGTTTCAATTCCGTTTCAGGAGAAGGAACAACTTTTTTTCTCCGCTTCCCGATTGATTCTGAACTGTAAGATAAAAATATATACAATCAATAAAATATCTAATGCCATTCAGACAATATGACATCCGGAGAAAATTATGGTTGACTCATCAGAGACCACCAACACCGTTCTTTTTGTAGACGATGAGAAAAGGGTTCTGAATACCCTCAAACGACTCCTTTTGGGTGAGCCATTTAACGTACTAACTGCCGAGTCAGCCGCTGCAGCCTTAAAGATTCTTAACACAACACCGGTAGACATTATCATAAGCGATGAAAGAATGCCCGGAATGCGCGGGAGCGACCTGCTGACAGAGGTCAAACGTCTCTATCCAGACATATGCAGAATAATGCTTACGGGGCATGCAAGCCTTGAAGCCAGCATAAATGCCATAAACTCAGGACGAATTTTTAGATTCCTACTAAAGCCGGTAACCAAGGTTGATCTTCTGGAAGCACTGTATCAAGGTATTGACGAGCTAGTTCAGTACAACAGGCTTTTAAGGTTATCACAACAGGCTGGTAGCGTCTGCAGCTTCGAAGTTCAGATCGACCCGAAAGGACGGCAGATATTTACTCGCTGGTCTGATAATGCCCGGGGCATGCTTGCGTTGGACAATACCCAGCCGTTGGATAATCTTGAAATACTCTTCAATAAAGTTCATCCGGATGATGTAGCTACCGCACGCAGGGGATGTTTGTTTTGCATGGACCACAATCAATGCCCATCCGCAGAATACCGCATAATACTCCCTGACGGACAATATAGATGGATACTTCAAACAAGCGATGTTTCCATGGAAGCAAGTGGCAAGACTCTTCGTCTGCTCTCTGTGCTAAGCGACATAACTGAACGGAAAATACAGCAGGAACAACTGGAATACCAAGCTTACCATGACGATCTGACTGGACTAGGCAATAGAGCACGCCTGCTTGAAATTCTATCAGAAAAACTAAGCAAAGAATCGGATGCCAGACAACAGCTTGCATTACTTTTCATTGACCTGGACAATTTCAAATTAGTTAACGATAGTCTTGGGCATTCTTTTGGGGACTTATTACTGCAAAACTACGCACGGCGCCTGACTACCCTGATGCCCGTGAACACAGAAGCAATACGTTTGGGCGGAGATGAATTCGCAATTGTAGTTCAGAATATCAATGGCGAAGTCATTACTCTTGCGGATAAAATTCAGAAAGCAATGGAGCAGCCATTCAAGATCGGAGAGATAGAGATATTTGTATCCAATTCCATTGGTATTGCTTTTAATCATAATTCAAATGATTCAGCCCTAAGAATGATCCGCGAAGCGGACACTGCAATGTATGAAGCCAAGTCGCACGGTAAAAATTCAATCCATTTCTTTGATGAAAAAATGCATGACAAGGCCACACGGCATTTCAAAATGACAAGCGATATCCGCAAGGGATTATCCAATAATGAATTCTATCTACTTTTTCAGCCAATTGTAAACATAAGCACTCTACTGGTTGAAGGATTTGAGGCTTTACTGCGCTGGGAACATCCCGAAGAAGGTCTTATAATGCCGGACAGCTTTATTCCTGTTGCGGAAGAAAGTGGATTAATCATTCCTCTTGGAAACAAAGTAGTGGAAATGGCTTGCGCTCAAGCCAAGGAATGGGAAGCTGTCAAATCATCAATCACGCCTTTCATCAGTTTCAATGTCTCGGTCCATCAATTGCGTCAGATTGATTTTGCCACACGTGTAACGGATACGATTAAAGCTTATGATATTGATCCATATTTGTTAAAAGTTGAAATAACGGAAAGCGGGGTAATGGACGATGCAGAAACTTCTCTCCGGCTATTGCATGCACTGAGGAAGGAAAAACTAAGGCTGCAGATTGACGACTTCGGGACAGGGTATTCATCCTTGAGTTACCTGCGAAGAATCCCGGCCGACAACCTGAAAATTGACCGCTCATTTGTTGATGGGATGGAAAATGACGAAGAAAAACTGGCCATAGTCAAAACAATCATAACGCTAGCCGATTCACTGGGAATGGACGTAGTCGCCGAAGGCATCGAAACAGTAGAACAACTTAAGCAATTAAGAAAATTAGGCTGCAAATATGGACAAGGTTTTCTTTTCAATAAGCCTATGAGTAAAGACAAAGCTTTGCTTAAAAACAATTACAAAGACATCTTAAAATAAATAAAAAACACACACTTGAAGGCTTGGAGACAATTCCACTACTCTCAGGAATACAGCGGTCAAAATCATATGTTTAAATCGCCTCCTGCTTATTAGCCACTCAAGACCATCCTCATCACATCAAAAGAAAGCCCCGGAAAAAAACTCCGGGGCTTTTCTGTGTTTGCAATAACGGCTGGATCACACGTTACCTGAATTGAGCTGCACAATGGCATCCTTCAACTCTTCGGCCATGACTGCGAGATCGGCAATTGAACATGCCGACTGCTGTGCCGCGTCCGTTGATCCCGTTGCCAACATGGCAATATGCGAAACCGTATTCTCGATATCTTTAGATGCGATCGACTGCTGTCCAGCGGCAAGGGCTATTCCCTCTATTTTTTCAGCCACATCATCGGACAGGCATTGAATATGCTTGAATACATCCACGGAATTGTTGACCTCATCATCAGCAGAACACGCAAAAGAAAGAGCCTGCTTGACCCCCTCTATATTCTGGAGAGTGCGGTCCTGAATACCGGAAATGCAGTTATCCACTTCCTTGGTGGCGACCATGGTTTTTTCCGCCAGTTTGCGCACTTCATCCGCAACCACAGCAAAACCTTTTCCGGCCTCGCCTGCCCGGGCCGCTTCAATAGCGGCATTCAAAGCCAGCAAATTAGTCTGATCTGCGATTTCATTTATTACGCCAACCACTTCACCAATTGAACTAATTTCATTTCCAAGACTTACCATGTCGCTCTCAAGTGTTGAAACCTTTCCAGAGACCATGCCCATGGCATCCCTTGCTCTGAAAACCACCTCAATTCCACCGCCAGCCTGTTTTCTGGCATCATCAGCGGAGGAAGAGGCTCCTTCGGCATTGACGGCAACCTCTCTGGCGGCAATATGCATCTGCTCCACCGCTGTGGCGGAAGCGTTCATATGCCCCTGCTGTTCCAACGCGCCGTTTGCTATTTTCTGCATCCTGACTTTCAAGTCAGTTGAAGCCGTAGTCAACCGCTGCACGATTTCCCCGGCACGAGAGGAGGCACCGGTTATCTTCTCCATAAGCAAAAGAGTCTGCTTCTGCTGCTCTACGGCCTCATCCCGGGCTTTCCCGGCAAGCACGGCCTGATCCAGAGCATCCTGCTTAAGCGAATTAGCTTCATTGAGACCTTCCTTGAGCTTGCCGACCATACATACCAGAACATCACGCAGGTCCTGCAACTCGGCAGCAAACCGGCCTTCCGGTTCACAGTCCAGATCTCCACCAGCCACGGACTGTGCGTACCCGCCCAGCCTCTTGAGCGAAGAGGAAACTGTCAGCATGACCCAGAGCAGAATCAATAGAACCGCAACCCCCACAGTCACTTCTATACCAATCACAATATAACTGATGACTGCTGAGTCATGTTTCAATTTATCCGAACTGATGCTCAGAATTTTGTCATATAACGGCTCCACGGCCCGTGCAGAATTGATCATACCGTCCTTGATCTTGAGAATAGAATTATCAAGCGAAACATATTCATGGAAAGCTTTGCTGTATTCATCCAATACAGCAAACAGATTTTGAGCCCGTTCCTCAGGATAGGCAGACCGGACCTCATCTCTGATCTGCTGGATCATGGAATCAACACGCTTTACCGGAGTTTCACCGCCCCGAATTATATAGTTCTTCTCCTGCCTGCGCATCTGAAGGACAAGAATCAGAAGATCGGCATCAATTCCATCCTCTTTAAAAGTTTCTTCCATATTTCTTGATGCCTTAATAAAACTCCAACGCAGGCCATCATTCATGGTCAGACCTTTGGCCACATAGTGGCCGTGCAGTTCAGTAAGGTATTTTTCATACTCGTCCAGAAATGCCGAAGTCTTGAAACAAATATTTTTCAACTCCGGTGAAAGATGCTGCAAACCGGTCACTTTTTGTGCGGATTCACCTATACATTCGAGAGCCTTCTTAAACCATAAGGAATCCATGCGCAGCAGGAAGTTTTTTTCCTGTCTTCTTGCCTGCAAAAATGATTCAACACCTTCATTCGCTAACTGCTCTATTTTGCGACTGTTTTCTATAAGCCTGTCACCCCAGAAATTAACTGCAAAAACGGCAACAAGACCCAAGAACGAAGTAATAAACACCAGCATTAATTTTGCTTTGATACTCATAAATACTCCCTGCAGCATACTTTGCGTTGCTAAGCGGTCAAAGAACGTCATTAAGCGATAGTTTCGCCGAGAATATCCGTAGCCCCAGCATCCCAATTCCTAATCCGCTTGTTTTTTACCGCCCTTCCGATCACAGCTAAAAGCTGGTTGATCGCTATCGGCTTGGCCAGATAATCAAAAACTCCATTGCGCATCATTTTGAGAGCATTCTCAATAACCGGGAAACCGGTCAGAAGAACTATCTCCACGGCCATGCCGTGTTCTCTGATAATCATAAAAATATCCTCCCCTGGCAGGCTGGGCAGATTACTATCCAGCAAAACTACATCCACCCCTCCCTGTTCGAGTACATGCATGGCGGCCATGCCATCGGCTGCACCCACTGCTGCATACCCGGACTTTTCAAGAATTCGTTTCAAGGAATTCCTGAACCGATCCTCGTCATCCACAATCAGGATTCGTCCTTTACATTTCATGACGACCTCATGCGATTTGCTGGAATCGCCACCGAAAAAACCGTCCCCCTGCCGACGACGGATTCCACATCGATGGTCCCCCCCAGCTGGTTAATAATGCGCAGGCTTACGGCAAGCCCGATTCCTGTACCCTCCCCCGGACTTTTAGTTGTGAAGAAGGGAGTAAAAATATGCGGAATATTTGCTTCAGCTATGCCGGGACCGTTATCAGCAACAGCAATGACGACCTTTTCGTCTTCGAGCCTGCTGGAGATGATTATTTCACCTTTACGTCCCACAGCCTGAACTGCATTTTTAAATAGATTCAGAAACACCTGCCGCAACAAAGGGGGATCCGTGTAGACATAAAGAGGATTGGAGGATATCCTGCGAATAATCCTGATCTTTTTCCCGGCCACATCCTCATCAACCAAGATGAGCAGATCTCTCAGCAGTTTATTGACATCCACCTTCTGGGTTACGGTCAGCCTATTCCTGGCCATATCCAACAACTTGCCTGTAACTTCCGAGCATCGCCTTACCTGATTCATGATCACCTCAAGACTCTCATCAATATCATTGGCGAAAGGACCTATACCGGGATAACCAAGATGGACCCTTATTATCTCGGCCTCCTGCATAATTATATTCAGGGGATTGTTTATCTCATGGGCTATTCCAGCTGACATCTCGTCAAGAGAGTTCACGCGCTGAGCCTGAACAAGCTGACATTCCAAATCAAGATTCCTGCGTCTTGAACGCATCAGTTGCTCTAAAATAAATCCGAGCAATAGAAACAACGCCATGACGGCAAAAATTTCAATGTAGATCCCATATCCGGAATTAACCAACGCCCCGGCCCCGCCGGCCAACGCAATAAGGCAAGAAAGATAACGCAATATATTGAAATTTCTAATCGCTACAGCAGCCATTACTGTCTCCGCCTTTACGCCTCAGCATCGCACGTTCATACGCATTGCGAATCCTTTCAATAAGATCGTCAATATCGAAAGGCTTCAGGATATAGTCGTAAGCCCCGTGGCTTATTCCCTCCAGCCCGGAAGCAACCGAACTGTGTCCGGTAAGCATAATCACCTCTACATCGCTGTGTTTACGACAGATATGCTTGAGGGCTTCCATTCCGCTCATTCCGGGCATCCTCACATCCAGAATGACCACATCCACTGAATTTCCGGACAGATAACGCAGGGCCTCGGCACCTCCGGAAGCAACTGCAACATCAAAGTTTCTCCTCTCCAGCCTTCTTTTGACCAGCTTCAGGAAATCAGTTTCGTCATCCACAACAAGCAGCTTTATTCTGGACATGATTCCTCCTGTTCATAAACATTCATATTCACCAGCGGAAGCCGCACAGTAAACTGCGCACCGCCTTCAGGCAGATTCCTTGCCTTGATGTCTCCCCCCACCTTTTTGAGGATGGTGTAAATGATGGATAACCCCAGCCCGGTTCCTTCCCCGGCAGCTTTGGTGGTAAAAAAAGGATCGAAAACTCTTGAAAGGAGTTCCTGCGGAATTCCAGGTCCGGTATCACTGACTTCAAGCTCGACAAAATCGCCATCCCTGCGGGTAGACAGCGAGATAGTCCCCTCATTGCCCACGGCGTCAATCGCATTTTCCATAAGATTTAAAACAACCTGCTGAACCTGATTGAAATCCGTACTGATTGAAGGAAGCTCGGGGCTGAGGTCGTAATTTACCAAGATAGTACGATACAAAATCTCGTTATCCAGAAACGAAACTGTTTCCCGGACCAGTTGATTAAGGTCGACATCATCCTGCACTGGCTCCATGCTACGCGCAAAACCGAGCATCCTGTGCGTAACGGACCGAGCCCGTTCCACATGCCGTTCAATATCAGCGAGCGCTTCTTCCAGATTAGGACGGGCTGCAACCCCCTCGAAATCGCCGTCGGTAATCATATCCCGAATCCATCCCGCACTCTCACGGATAATAGAGAGTGGGTTATTCACCTCATGGGCAACCCCTGCCGCCATCTTGCCCAGCGAAGCCATTTTCGAAGACTGCATTACCGTGGCATCCATCAACGCCTTTTCCTTGTCGGTCAGCATCAACTTTCGGACAATGGATGTAATCGCAAAATAGGTTCCCGATGAAATCATCAAAGCACAGACAAACAGCAGAACAAATACAAGCGACTGGTCACGGAGTACCGGAGAAAGCTCCTCCCCGGGATTCTCAAGAACCACAAGACTCCAATCAACCATGTTCAAAGCCATAATACCGGCCACCATGCCGGTTCCGTGATCATCCCATCTAACTATGTTCACTTCACTTCCTGCGGAAAAGGAAGGAAGTTCGGCCTTAGCGAGAATCATACCGCTGCGTCTGGAAGAAGTCTGAAGCAGCAAATCGGAATTTATGAGATAGGCATCACCGAATCTGCCTGTCCGCACGCTGCTGACCAGAGTATTGAACACATCGGAATCTATAGTCGCCCGCAAAATCCATGTCCGCCCCTGCTCCCTGCGCTTCACGGCAATGATGAAATGAGGGAAATTCCTGTATCCCATGAACACGTCACTGATATATATCCCCTTGAGCATGGCCTGATTGAACCAGCGCTGATCTTGATAATTGATATTTTTCAAATCGTATGGTCCGCAGTAGGCGACATGGTTTCCCTGCTGGTCAAAAACGCCAAGATCGATAAAAGAGCTGGAGGTGCTGTAGATGGCGTCAAAAAGGCCGTTCAGCTTTTCCTGCTGTGAAATGTCAGCAAAAGAATTTGTGTTTGCAATATTCTGTAGTTGAACAACTCGTTCACCGAGAAACATATCAATGGCATCTGCCTTGTTAAGCACGGTCAGCCGAAGGTTGCTGCGCAGTTTTTCCTCATAGGATTTACTGAACTGACCATGAAGGACAAAACCGAGCAGAAATAAGGGAATAAGGGAAAAAGACAGGGCAGTCGCCGTCAGTTTCCATTTAAGCTGAAGGTAAAGGGAAGGTTTCACTTTCCACCTCCAGAAATCAGACTTTTAATTTCACTGTGAAATCTGCTCTCGTATTGCCCTGCTGCCGACTTATCTTTCATGATCATGTCCAACTGGCGGGTTTGCACAAGCAGATACCCTGCAATTATAAGCCCCTGCTCTGCCTTATATTGAGCAATTCCTTCCATGCGGGCAAAAAGGACATCATCACGTACCGTTGTATGAAAGCCGTATTCCGCAAGTATTGAGGCTACCATTTGAAGCCGCAGTGACCGCCTGTCCATATCCGCAGCACCGCCTTTGAACTGAAAGAGCACGTAATTCATCTCCTGATCCCTGCCCGCGAACCCTTCAATGGAGCAATAATGAAACCCCATGCGGGACTGAAGACTGCAATAATTGCGGCCTACTATGAAATAACTGCGTTCTCCCATGCTGTTGCGCACCCCCGGCACAAGCGCCGGATTGCAGGTAGCCCCGAAAAGAACCGAAGCAAAACCGTCTGCACAGATATCCGGTGGGCCTTCCCATGGAAAAGCAGTCATTCCGGACCATAAGGACTTCATGGCATTGGAGCGTATATCTTCTAAGCGCACATATCCGTCACCACCGCAAGATTCGGTTTCCGCTATGCCACCACCAAGATCAATAATCCAATACTGCAGCTTTTCGCCGTCCAGCATCTGTTTTGCGGAATCCTCTACCCCGGAACGACCTTTGAACATTTCGGCAACGGCTTTTTCATGACAGAAGCGGGTTATGTCATGCAGGGTTGTGCATTTTTCAGGACTAAATTCCGGACTGCGGGGATCTGTCAGATTCAGGGGAGCAATATTCTTAAGTACCGAACTTAAAACTCTGCCCACCGGGGTATCAGAATTTGAATTTCCATGCTGTTTTCTATTGTTTTCAAAATGTCCCGGAAATATTCGCCCCCGGACAGCATCCACAACGACTTCCCCAACTCCATTCAATCTTTCTACTGCATCCGGGACACCGATAAGGGCCGGTATACCGTATTCTCGGGCTACATTGGCCAGATGACCGGTACTGCTGCCGAATTCCGCTACGATTGCCGAAGCCCCGGGGAGCAAAGCCGCCAGTTCGGGACCGGCGACTCTGGCGAGAAGAACTCCCCCGGTGGGGAAGTCAAACATATCGCGGTCGGTTTCTATCAGGTAGGGGATTCCGGAGGCAATGCCGGAACTCGCTGGTTGGCAGGAATCAATAAGAACAGACGGATTCTGTTCCCCGTTAAAATAATCATGAGCTTCCTGAGATTCCATGATCCCAAGCGGACGACACTGCAAAATATACAGGGTTCCGTCTTTCGTCAGTGCCCACTCCATATCCTGAGGGCAGTTGAAATGATTTTCTAAGTCCAACACCGTCTGACCTATGCGGGAAAGTTGGTTGCGATTTATCGCCGGTAAGCTTCTTTTCCCCAGTCCCAGCCTTCTACTGACAACTCTGCCGTCAAGTGACAGAAATCGTCCCCATTCCTGATCGGCTATTTCCTCATGAAGAACATCAAGAGATTCACTGTCCAGCCTCCAAAAATCACTCCGGGTTGTCCCGTCGACAATACTTCCTGGCAAACCGTGGACAGCGGAAACAACAATCTGACCTTCATTGATCCCGGAAGGATCACGGCTGTAAGCCACTCCCCCGGCCGCGGCGTCGATCATTTCCATGCACCCTACGCACATGACAATCTCATCGTCACGTATCCCGTGATTCAAACGGTATGTCACAGCGGAAACGGTATACATGCTGGCAAGAATAGTGCGATAAGCCTCTAGAACTTCAGAAGGAGCAACCCCCAGCTCTGTATTAAACTGGCCCGCAAAACTTGCCCCGGAGCTGTCCTCGCACAAGGCACTGCTACGCACTGCAAACGAGACTTTCCTGTCGGCGGACAACTTTTCCACAGCAGCAGTAATCCCGTCTTCAAGGCCCGGTGGAAGCTGGCAGAAAGTAAAAATTTCCCGGACATTTTTTTCCAGTAATTTAAGAGTGTCGTAGCTGTCCTCACCGCAGATCTGAGCCATACGTTTCAATTCCTCGCCCAGCCCGGTTTCCCGTAACAATACTCTGAATGCCGAAGCAGTAATGGAAAATCCGGCGGGCACACTGACTCCGGGCAGCAAGGCTATTTCACCCAACAGGGCCATCTTTGAACCGGCTTCAGGTATCTGGCTTGAATCAAGTTCAGGCAACGGAATTACATAAGGACCGCCATTACCCAAATTATCCACTGCAAGTTCACTATTCATCAGCTGCAGAATACTGTTGAAAGCTCCCTTAAGTCCCTCATACCTGCCGGGAGAAATCCGGCACAGCCGCTCGATCATATTACGCACGTCTGCAGAAATCCTGACAATCTCAGCCCGTATATAAGTCATACCTACAGGTTTTGCGCTCCGGGAGGCTTCCGTAAGTTCAGCCATCCTTTTCAGGGCACTGTTATTGGCAGCAAGCAGCAACCGAAAATTTTCACACCGCTCAAGGAAACGGGCCGATGAGTTGCGGCCATCATCTGAAGGACTTCTTAATATACGGGAAATTGCCTTTATGAGGGTGCGCATTGCTTGCCTCCTGCGTCAATGTATTCTGATTCTGGCTTCTCGAACCGCGTCTACTATCTTAAAATAAAGTTCTTCGGTGCTGACCGGCTTGAGCATGTAGTCAAAGGCCCCGCCTATTGAGACCTGTGCAAGAGCTTCCATATTTGCATGTCCGGTAAGGATAATTACCGGGACTTCCGAATTCATTGCTCTTAACCTTTTCAGAGTCTCAATCCCGGACATTTCAGGCATCATGATATCCAGCACAATTACATCGAAATCATCATTTTCAACCATGCTCAGTGCCTCCTGACCGCCCGGGGCCACGGAAACATCGACATTGCGCCGAATAAGCCGACGTTTATACGCGGTCAGGAAATCATTTTCATCGTCAACCATAAGGACTTTGATATTTTTCATTACTATCTCCTTGTACCCACCCATGTCGCAGGCCGGGCGGGTAATTCCCGGCCTGCTCATGAAGGGGGTGATCAACAATATGTGGTCACGGAAATTTGTGCAGCCCAGCTCCCGTAAGAATCACGCAGAGCCACCACAAGCGGTGCAATGGTCCAGAAAAACAAGAGGAGTAGTACAGCGGTGAGAGTCACGGTCATGAAAGCCCGTAATCTGCCCAGTTTGCCGGTCTTGTATAGCCCTACCCCTACAAGGATTGCCCGGACAGGCTCCATGACAACAGCCAGTCCCGGTATCCATGATATTACCATCACGGCTCCGCTGGAGTAGGCGTAAATGTTGAAAACACTGGAGTAGGAAACCCTGGAAGTGGTCATCATCCTAATTATGCAGAATGAAAAACAGGCACCCAGTGCAGGCATAAACACAGCATTGGCCATCATGACCACACCCATGATCAATGAATTTTCAAAAAAATAAGTCATGCTGACAGAGCAGTAAAACAATCCTGAAATCATCAGAAAGATCAGTGCCCGCCTGCTGCCGGATTCGCCAGTGGTATCTTCAAAAAAACTGCTCGGAGAACGGATGATGGAAACCAATGATTCCAGATATTCCCTTACTCCCATTTTCAGCACAGGTGCTTGCGTATTCGTCATGACATTCTCCCTAATTCAGATAACTCCTGATCCCTTCGACCAATCCCCAGAGCAGCATGGCCGAGGTCAGCACAAAAAGTATCTGTCGCTCTGTTTGTTTTGAAAAATATGTGGTTCCGTTTTTGTGAATAAATTTTTTATCAGCCTGATTTTCAGTTTTCATATGCACCCCCTGTATGGTGCGGTCGGCCGAAGCCGACCGCTTTTTGCGGTTTAGAAGGACGGCAGGTTGCCGAAACCCATTCCGCTCCAGTAAACCGCTGTGAGCAGGATGATGAGAATATTCGCAACAAACCACATCGGTATACCTACCCGCAGATAGTCCTTTGGCTCCAGATAACCGGAAGCGTAGACTATTGCGTTGGGCGGAGTTCCGATGATCAGGCAGTAGGCAAAAGATGAGGCCACTGCGGTGGACATTGCCATAAACGGCAGGAAGGTAGTTCCGGGATGAACAATACTGGCCATGTTCAAAGTGATAGGTCCAACGGCAGCAGCGGCAGGCCCGTCAGCCATCAGGTTGGTCAGCACTGCGGTAAGACCGTTTGAGGTCAGCATAAGGGGCAGACCTTCACTCATGCCCAGCGGAGCAAGCATGTCGATGCATGACTGGGCCAGCCAGTATGCCGCACCGGTCTGATCGAGAGTTCTACCGAAGATGATTGCACCGGCGTAGAGCCAGACGACACCCCAGTCGACCTTTTCCTGATAGTCGCGCCAGTTTACAACTCCGGCCAATAGGTATGCCACCGCACCGGCAACCGCGATTACGCCTATGCCGAGCCGGATCGGGTATATGCCGATATTGTAGAAGGCCTTTTCAGTAAACCAGCCGAAAACCATCACGAGGAAGATAATCATGGCCCAGATCTGGTTCCTGTTCCAACGGCCCATCTTGTTGATTTCGCTTTCAAGATGGCGCATAGCCGGTGCCAGAGAAGTGATCCGCGGTTTGAAAAGCATATTACAGGCGAGCCACGTCACCGGAATCATGACTAAAACAAAAGGCATACAATACATGATCCACTGCGCATAACCAATGTCCATGCCGAACATGTCGGTAAGATAGGTCATCATGATTACGTTACGGGCACCGCCGGAAGGGGCGCCGGGACCGCCGACGTTACATGCCATGGCGATGGTAATCATGAGCATTTTAGCAAGTTCCTTATCTTCAGGAATCTCGTCGGTAAGACTGTTCTGATAGAGCAGCATACCGATAGGCAGAAACATCGCGGCAAGGGCATGGTCGGAGATAAATGCTGCCAGAGGACTGATTACGACAAAGAAAATCAGGGAAATCCAGCGGACATTGGGCACGGCCAGTTTTTTGAACATGAGCATGCACACGCGCTTGTCCACCCCGGTCTTGACAAAAGCTGTCGCAAACATGAGTGAACCCATGATAAACCAGACCGCGTCATCCCAATACAAACCAGCCACCTGACTTCTGCTGACCACTCCGCTAAAGACCAGAATCAGCCCGATGCAGAAAGCGACCCCCGGAAGGGGCATGCACTCGGTCATGAAACAGAAGACAACAAAGACGACCATGGCGATGGCGACCTTGATTTTCCATGTGCCTTCATCCGCATTCTTCTTATCCCTGTCGGATAGGTTGGAATAATTAAGGTCATTTACGCGCAGCTCATATGCGCTTTTCATAATCTTGAAAAAGCCTTCATCGGAAATACTTTTTTCCACGTAATCCCGGGCCTTGGCGAGGTTTACGGAATCAACGGGGATCTTATATTTCTTTGCCCACTTTTCATTACGGCTCATAAAACGCTTCTTGCTCAGGGCGCCCATACGCATATTCTGTTCCATCATGCGGGCGGTGAGCACCTGCCACTGTTCCACAGTGGCACTTCCTGAACCGAAGAGCTGTTCACTTATGTAGTTAGTAACGACTTTAGGTCCGACCGAATATTGCATCCCGACTTTCTTCATGCCCTGTGAAGTGGGCAGAGCCAGAATAACGAAAAACAGAATTACCGGAATAATCAGCATCTTCCAGTTTACGAACTTATCGTAGCCGGTTGCTTTTTTCTTTGAGTTGGACATATAATTACCTCTGTATTGCTAATCTGCTGTGATTATCTGGACGAAATAATTCGAGCTATTTCGTAAAAGAGTTCCTGTTCCCTCACGATTCCTACGTCTTTTCCGTTCTCTTGAACGATTATGCGTCTCTTACCGGTGGTGATCAGGGCATTGGCCGCCTCCATAAGATTCGCAGAGGATTCGATGGTCAGGAACTCCCCAGACAGCAGAGAACGAACACTTCTATCCGCAAGCTTTGCAGCAAGTGTTGTAAACTGGCCGTCCCAGAACATTGCCGAATACTGTAAACTGTCCGCCGTGGACGGTTTCGGGGCTGAAAGATACTCCGGAAGGACCGCGTGAAGTAGATCGCGGGGGCTCAGAATGCCTGCGGTGCTGCCATCGGCGTTCCTTGCAATTACGGAACGGTGTCCTGACTCCATGAGCCTGTTCGTCGCAACCAGCCCCTTAATTGATTTCTGTAAGGCGGCAATGGCTTCGAGTACTGTGCTGTCAGCATCGATTTCCGTATAATCATCGAGGGGAATCATCACGCTGCCGACCATTTTTTCAGGGAGCTTTTTGGGAGCCGCGTGGTGAAATGCATCGTTGATCTTGGCAGCCAGAAGATCGATGTCACATGGCTTGGCCAGATAATCAAAAGCACCTGACGAATACGCCTTTTTCGCTCCTGAAAGATCCCCGTGGCCGGTAAGCATAATAATGGGGATATCCGGCTTTTGTTCCTTGATTTTTTGAAGAGCCTCGTGACCGTCCATTCCTCCCATCCTGACGTCAAGAATAATGACGTCCGGAGAAAACGAGAGCTTGTCCAGAGCTTCTTCTCCGCTACCCGCAAGTAGGGTTTCAAAACCCTTGCGCGAAAGGATCTTGGCAGTTGTCTCACGAAAACGCTCTTCATCGTCAACCATGAGTACTTTGATCATATTCATTACGTAATCTCCTTTAATTTCATTAATAACCGGAAGAAAGTTTATACAGATCCCTCCTTCCGGGCCGAAAGAAATCGTTGTTTCTGTCTATGTACTTTTGCTGATGCCTCCTCTACATTTTCAAGCAGCTCCTTCATATTTACCGGTTTGATCAAGAAATCGAATGCACCAAGTTTCAAGCCTTCCACCGCCGCCTCCATTGAGGCGTGCCCTGTCAGGATAATCACCTCCACAAAGGGGAACTGTTTTTTGATTCGCTGCAAAGTTTCGATACCGTCCATGCCCGGCATTTTGATATCAAGAAAAACCACGTGAACCTCAGTCTGCGCCAGCAGTTCGAGAGCTTCTTTTCCTGAAGAACAGGTAAAGACTTCAAACCCTAATTTCTCGAAAAGCTTTTTAGTAGTGCAGAGGAGACGTTCCTCGTCGTCTACGAGCATGATCCTTGTGTTCCTCATGTTGATTCATCCTTTTAAATTGATTACGGTCACACAGGGCAAATCAATGAAACCGCCATCTTTATTGCAGAGCGCATGCCAACAACTAACACTCTGATTTAAAAGAATAAATATACGCAAAATACATCTAGCAAAAACAGAATCATCCGCCGTATCAAGCAAAAGACACAGCAGATAACAAAACAGGTTTACGCAAATAGACTGAACGGAAAGGATGGCACCGGAAATGCAAAAATACGTTGAGCAAAGATCATATATACAGGAGCCGCTATGCTGAATTACGATTTCATTTACTTCGACCGCAATGACTACAGGCTAGTAGAATTATTTAACGATATTATTTCCCGCAAAGAAGATCAGGCCCGCTTTCGGTCTCTGCTCAGCCCGTACCTCAAGCCGCATGGAATCAAGGAACTGGCCGCGCCATACGGAATCAGAATTGCTTATGCTGCATTCAACCTGCTGGGATCTCTCGAATCTGGTAAAGTTGAAGAAAGGCTGAACGCCCTCTCAGCCATGCGAAATGAGGTATTGGCTACTTCTAAAACAAGCATGCGCAATAACAGGGCCAGGGTGCTGATCCAGATAGCAAAAGAAATAATCAGATCAAAAGGCGACAAACAGAAACAGCTTATGCTGGCCCACGATTTCCGGAGTGTATCCTTTGGTAAAAGCGGCTTTATCCGCGAACAGCTCAAGAAATACCATCTCCTTGAAATGCCCGAGGAATGGAACCAGCTGACCTTTGACGACCGGGTGCATGATGCCAATAGCAAAGGCCGGAAATCAGCCTCACACCTGATTATGGACGCATGGGTCAAAGGCATCCGCAGGCTGCGCGTAGTCTACTATGACTGCCTGACCCCGGAAGTTGCGACAGAACTGTATTCCGCAGCTCAAATTCTGGATATAAAGGTAGAATTCGGAATCGAATTGCGGGCAGTAGTCCGCAACCGCTATGCAAAATTCGTCTGGACTCCGAAAGACATTATCGACCATAAAGACATCACGGATTTCTTTGAAAACTCAAAAGTTCGTGAAATCATGATATCCGGGCAAAAAATTCAAAAAATACGTGCCGGGTATGTCCGTGATGTAACAGCAAAATTCAACTCTGTTCATCGTAAATCAATTGAAAAGGAAGTCGGGGTAAGGCTTCCGAAAATAGACTACTCCGAATTTCTGGGCAGTATAAAATCAATTACACCGACTCTGACCCATCTTGGAAAATTCATCCATGAAATTTCACTTCCCTACTTCAGGGAACGGGTGGAGAAACTGACCTACATATATGCCAATGCCGCCCCGGAAGAGAAAAGCCGCATTGAAAAACAGGTCGATTCCATCAATCTGCTGGACCCGGATACCATAACGGTACGCTACCTTGCACCGCAGGCCAATTCCGATCTTCAGGACCCGGACATGCCCTATGTTTGCGAGTCCACCCCGGAGTTTATGCATTTATCACCGAAAGAACTGACCGGAAAATTGATTGAAGCCTGCCCTTCCAGCAGAATAACCCTGATCCTTGAACACATGGAGCTGGAAGAAGTAGTGGAAGTTGTCTACGACTGCCGTGGCCGGATCACGCACTTTGAACTGATCAACCTTAAAAACATAACCGAGGAAAATTTCCCGAACCGTGTCCCCTTCAATAAACTTCAACAGGCGCTGAACACTGGCAACTCAATAAAGCTGAAAAGAATCGTCAGAAGCTGCGTTGAAAAATTACGCAAAAATGAAGACAATAATCGCGAGCAATTTGAGAAACTGGTCCAGATTCAACAATCCATTGAAGACTTTAAAAGCTGCTATAAACACCGTAAAATCAGCACAAGAATCGGAAGCGGATCTACAGGAGGTTCCCTGCGGGCTATAGGCATGGGCTTTGCCGTAGCAGAGACACTCCCGCCTAAGGCCCGCCGAGAAATCCTTGAGAATCAGGACAGCAAATGTCTGCCGGTTTCGGCAAACATTTCCCAGACCATAAAATACATCTCGCAAAGAAACATTCCCCTGCTCTCCTGCAAGTTCCTGAAATACGCAAAGGACTCGTTTCCATTGCGCGATATTTTCCAGCACAAGCAGAAAAGATGGGAAATTGAAAATTACCGGATAGAATACGCATGCAGCGGTAATATAATTCCTCTGGGCGGTATATCGCAAAGTTCCGGGAACGGTTTTTCGCTGGTCAAAACCAAAGACGACACGGTGGGCAGGATCGAGCCACAGTACATAAACAGCACCCTGAAAAATATACTGAAAATTCTCATAGGCTTTATCCCGGCCTTTCTGACTTTCTACCTGACCAAGGACTGGTGGGTTCTGGCGTGGATGGGCGGACTGATCTGGTTTTCCATCACCGGTATACGCAATATCATTCAGTCTGTACTTGGTGGCGGAGGATTCAAAAGATCTCCTTATCTGGTCTGGAACGATTTCATCAACTGGAACCGCATTGCAGACTCACTACTTTACACCGGTTTTTCCGTACCGCTGCTGGACTGGTTGTGTAAATCAGTGGTGCTGAACGGTCTGTTAGACATTAATGTCACCACCAGTCCGGGCCTACTCTATACAATCATGGCTATCACTAACGGTGTTTACATAACCAGTCACAACATCATGCGGGAGCTCCCGAAAGAAGCAGCCTTCGGCAATTTTTTTCGCAGCATAATCTCTATCCCCTTTGCAATTATCTTCAGCTACGCAATTTCCATGCTACTCTATATTTGCGGGGTTCAGGAAATAGATATGTTCATCCAGCAATGGGCGGCGGTAATATCCAAGCTGGCCTCAGACTGCGCAGCCGGTTTTCTGGAAGGCATGGCGGACCGCAAGGAGAATATTACGGCAAGATCCTGGGACTATGAGGAAAAAATCAGTCAATTACTGGATTTCTTTTCTGAAATGGAAATCAGATTTCCCAAAGCAGATCTACCTGCGCTTCTGGAAACACCGGCTGAGTTTATAAAACTGTGCCGCGAGAAAAACAGCCGCGACGATTCAATACTTATGGCAAACGCGCTGGACCTACTCTACCTGCGCATGTACCAGCCGCGCGCCAAAGAGGCTTTGCAACAGGCAGTCGACCGCATGTCCAACGATGAAAAATGCGTTTTCCATTCGTCCCAGCAGATACTGCGTGAGAAAAAGTCTGTCTCACACATTATTGTGGACGGACTGGTCGGCAATAATTTTTCCAAACCGCTCTCCTTCTATTTGCGCAGGCATGAAGATTATCTTCTTGAACTGGATAGGATTATTCCACCCAATCAGCAGAAATGTCTTACAAAAAGGACATAACCCACGTAACCCCGCAAATGAACACATAAACATCCGGCCCAGTACACTGATATGTGCTGGGCCGGATGCTTTCCTTATCAGACTATCCCTTTCTTAATGCAGGCAGAGTTATGCTGAACTCCGTGCCCTTATGACGCTCACTTCTGACCCTCAATCTTCCACCAAGGGAATCTATTACTGAATGACAGACTGCAAGCCCCAGTCCGGTACCATTACGGTCCTTTTTCGTAGAATAGAAAGGTAGAAAAATCCGATCCATATCCTTCTCATGGATACCTATTCCGTTGTCCCCGACTTTGATAAGAGTATCGCCGTTCCGGTCAGGGCCGGCGGCCACAACAATTTCACCGCCTTCCGGACCGTGCTGCTCCACAACCGCATGAATGGCATTATTCAGCAGGTTGACCATAACCTGCTGCAAAAGTCCTTGATCGGCAAGAACAGGTGGCGTCTGCCCGTCCACATCGAATGTAAGTCTGATCCCTTCCAATTTTGCTTTTTTCTCAACCATGGAGGCCACCTGCGGAAGATAATCCACTATGCATATTTCTTTCAATTCAGGTTTGTTCTGCCGCCCGAAATTGAGAATTTCACGGGTAATTCCCGCGCAACGGTCAATCTGCAGTTTTAGCTGCCGGTTGATCTCTAAAATCTCTTCCTTGTTTTCTCCATCACCAAAACTTTCCGCCTGCTCTTCCAGCAGAATATCCAGCAGTGCAAGATCGCTTTTCATTATCTGCAAAGGATTGTTGATCTCATGAGCAAATCCGGCCGACATCTCCCCTAACTCGGCAAGCTTCGCGGCACGTATAAACTGTCCTTCAAGGGCACAGACCGTATCCGCCTGTCGGGTGAGCATATCGTAGACCTTATTGCTGGCAAAAACAGCCAGCAAAACCAGCACAGATCCACCGCAAACAAGAATTGCCAGAATTAGAAACAATGCACTGTTGCTGGTCTGAAAAGCATCGGCACGTTTCTGGCGGACAATAAGTCTCCACTTGCCGTCGTTCAGGCTGGTTGAGGCAAATATATATTTCTCACTGTTTATCACACCACTGAAAGTGATCACCCCGTTCTTTTGAGCAGGATATGGGTATCTGTCACGATCAAACATTTCGCCACCGCTGCGCCGAGAGGTCTGCAAACGACTGGCACTGTTTATAATATAAGCTTCCCCGGTATCTCCTATATTTACCTTCTCAGCGAGCCTGCGCAACGCGCCGGGCCGCAACGTCGCCCGTAAGACCCACTCCTTATTAGCTATAAGTTTTGATACAGACACATTCAAATGCGGCACTCCCCGCAAACCCAGATATATATCGCTGATATTGTAACCTTTGCTGATAGTTTTCCTGTACCAGTCCGATTCCAGATAGTTCTTGTTTTCAAGGGGATAATCTCCAACATAGGCGACCTGATTGCCATTGGGGTCAATAAGCCCCAGATCGGAATACATATCACTTCTCAAGCTGCGCAATTCAGTCAGCATTGCCCGGGCCTTGGTGGTATTCCCGATTTCAACACCTAGAAGTTCCATTGATTCCATCAGATCTGACCTGCGTTCATTCAAAAAAAAGGTAATCATGTCGCCGTGATCTACAGCAGCAAGTCTGATCGCAGATAGAGCCAGTTTTTCTGTTGATCTTACGTGGGAGTAATACCCGATAGTCGCCGCCACGATTAATGGGATAAAAGGGACAATTATCATTGATAAAAGAAGCACCCGTCTTATTCCGTGATATTTGCGTGTTCTTTCCACATCATTCCCCATTACAATTTGCTAGATTTAATAACATTATTTTAGCTACTTAAGCATAAATTAACTTCAGAGCACATTCTGTACTTGGCTACAGGCAAAAGAAAAGCAATCCCCATGCCGAATTGCCTTGACAAAGCGCAACGCTCGATTCTAACGATAATAATATACACACTAACAATCTATGCATAGCAGCAGGAATGAATCATATGTCCAAAGCAACCCCCTCTCCCGAAAGAAATAACAGCTGGAATATTTCTCCTAAGAAGTTGTGGTACGGAACCGGGTTAAGAGGCAAGCTGCTGCTTTCCCTTCTGCCGACAATACTGATTATCATTCTTGTCGTGGGCGCTGCATTCTATAAGGTATCAAAGGATTATATCAGAATCGCTCTCGGCAGGACCGTGGCAATGCAGAACCTAGCCATGGTCCACGACATTGAAATATTCATGGAGAACTGCGCAACGGATCTCCGCTTTTTCGCCCAATGCAGACTTGAAGGTGAAGATCTTGGCCAGCAGTTTCGAAACAGAATTATAGTAGGAGGAATCCAATATTACGAGTTGGCGTTTATTCCTGCATCCACAGGAAAACCGCAGATATTCATCAATAAGAACAGAAAAGTAACCACACTTGCTGACGAGGATGTCGACCGAATTACCCCCAACCCTCTATTGGAACTAGAAAGGCTATCTTCTTTGAAAAAGAACGAAGTCCAGCCATCCTACATCCGTGATATCACTTATCCACATCCGGACAGCAAAAATAAAAACATGCTGGACAAAGAAAAAGTCATCCGTTTTTACATCAAGTCCATCGACAGACAGGGTAAGACAGAAGGAATAATGCTCTTATCAATCAGGGCTGAGAAATTACGAAATTTCCTCACATTGTACGACTCTAAAAATTCTCCGCTCTGGTCCTTCACGCGTAGTGACGAACTGAGATTCAGCTACTTTGTCGACCCGCAGGGATGGATACTGTTTCAATCCATTCCAAAAGGAGACGGATCCACGGAACTGACCTCATTCCTTGCCAGACAGGGATACCGGGGAACGCTGGGAAAAGCGGAGCACAATATTGCCTTCCGCCCCAGTGAACTGCATGCAGACTACTGGGAACGCATCAGCAAAATACAGAAAAAAGAGAAAGGACTGGAATTTCTCTTTCACGAATCAGATCAGCATTCATCGACAATCCCGACCCTCGCTTATGCTCCTATCTGTTTCAAGAAAACCCCGGATGGAGAGCCGGAAGTGTATGGAGGCATCATCTATACTGACCGTAGCGTACTGCCCAAAGTCGCTGGCTATGATTTCATGAACATTCTGCTCGTGGTGTCAGGCATAGCCATTGCGGCAACAATCCTGGTGGTCCTGTTTTTCGGCAGGGCATTGACCAACCCCATACGAGAGTTCGCTGCGGCAATGGCCGGACAAACCTCACTGGATGAGCTCAAAGAAGTGGACCTTCCTTACAAGGACCACGACCTCCAAGTGTTGCAAAAGGCTTTTAACAGGATAATTAAGCATGTTAACAGCCAGTATATACAGATTAAAGCCAAGGATGAGGAGCTTGTTGCTATCAACAGTCAGGAACGGGCCGATCTCCGGGAAGAAACACAGTCCCTTGCCGATCTGGAAATTACTGTCATTCCGGAAATCATCGGCTACGGTAAACAGATCGAAAGTCTCAAAAATGAAATTCTCAAGGCAGGCGGCGTAGATGTAGATGTCCTGATATACGGGGAAACAGGGACAGGCAAACAGCTGGTAGCGGAAGCTGTCCACAACAACAGTGCTCGCCGGGAAATGCCATTTATCTCTATCAACTGCGGAGCACTGGATGAAAGCCTGCTCCTTGATACCCTCTTCGGACACGTAAAGGGCGCTTTTTCAGATGCAAAGACAGACCGCAAAGGGGCCTTTATCGAGGCCCACGGCGGCACCCTCTTTCTTGATGAAATACAGTCCGCCTCCTTGAAAGTACAGCAGTCACTGTTGCGGGCCATTGCCTCACGCCGGCTCAAACCTCTGGGCAGCGATAAGGAAACAGCCTTTGACATAAGGATTATTGTCGCCACAAATGCCGACCTGCCCGGCCTGATCAAAGAAAAACAATTTCGTGAAGACCTATACTACCGCCTTAAAGTTCTCATGATTCAGACACCCGCTCTGCGGGACCATCCTGAAAGCATCCCCCTACTAAGCCTGTTCTACATCAAGCAGGCCGAAAAGCTGACCGATAAAAAGAATATGGCTCTCAGCCGTGGAGCTGTAGCCAAGCTTGTTTCCTACCAATGGCCCGGTAATGTGCGAGAGTTGGTCAACAGTATCACTAGATCTGTTGTCATGGCCGAGAGCAACGTTATTCAGGCCCGCGAAATTCGTCTTGAAGGAGAAGACGTGATCGGAGCTGAAAATGAACAGCCACTGACTCCGGGAACAAAGCAGGAGCAAGCACACACCGATTTCCATGAAAACACGGTCTATGACAATTCCGGACCGGACCACACGCATGGTAGTTCACTTAATGAACGCCAGCTTAAAGCGTGGAAAGCAATTCAAAGCATGAACTCAGTCACCCGTAACGAGTACCAGAAGATTGTCGGGGGCAGGCTCCCTTCCCGCACAGCCATTTACGACCTGCAGATACTGGTCAAGTCCGGCAAACTGCGCAAGACAGGGAGAGGTCCCTCAACCCGCTATATTGTGGAAGAATAACCAATTAAATTCTGCTGGCGTTTCTTTAAGCTGAATTGCACATTTTCATGGCCGAGAAATTACGCAAGACGACTTCTTTGCCAGATGCTCAAAAACAAGCAATTCAATTAAGAGGCCAAAATAACACAGCAAACACAGGAAACGGCCTACACTGGTTTGTGGCATGAGCTATGCTAACAACTCCTCCAAATCATAAGCGTAAAGCTAACTTTTCAGGAGGATAATACTTATGAAACTCAAGATTTCTGCTCATGGACGCTCGTGCGATCTGGCCCTGCATCCTGTTTCTGAAAAAACAGCAAAGACCATCGAAGAGAACGGTCCGAAAGTTTATTCAATGAAAATAATGAACTGGTGGCGTAAAGGTAAAACAACAACATGGGGCATGAAAATTGATTCTGACTGCTCGCTGAGAATTACCCTTGATGAGAAACCGGTTGAATTCGACTACAACATCATTACCCAAACCCCGGTAAAGATCAGGCGCCGCATTTTCCTCGACAGCAATGCCAAATATCTTGCGGTGCTCGGCTATGACAATGAAATATGCAAGTTTTCATGGGAATGGGATAATGTGACCGAATTCAATCCTGATAAATTCCAATTTATGGTTCACCAATGGGACCGCATCATGGGTGAAGACAATTATTTCATCCTCGATGAAGCAAGGTACAACGGAGAATTCGCTGACCGCAACGACTGGTGCGAGGCGCAGGGATTTACCCTTGTAGAACCCAAAATTATTGATCTTGAACAGGTAAGACATGAGTTCCTGAAGCAGGGGGAACTTGTTCACCGGGGCAACCCGTTCCCATCTCCCTCAATCAGCCTCCGTTAACTTGATGGTATTTGTCATGGAATGCCCCCGGCTGCAGTGCTGGGGGCTCTTCGGGAAGTCTGCGGCGGCCACTACCGGTCTCCCACCCATATAACTAAACGGCCTTTGAAAAAGATGTAGCAATGCAACAGGCTGGCGCGGTTACCGCAGATATGCATAAGGCAATGCAGAATAATAAAAATCACGCTTAACCAACCCCAAATTAAGACCTGATCTTTTAGGCATATAACAATTTAAAAACGATCTTATTAAGCAATAAAACGAAACAAACTTTTTAGAACGCATCTCGTGAATTTCCCTTCCAATGAGTGAACCTGCCCGGCCCGTTAAGGGGGCAAATCTCATTAAAAAAAGGAACAGGATCAGGACTGAGTATTTTTTTGCATGTCGGTTGACCTAAGATTATAGAAGTCATAAGCTTAAAGGTAGAAGCAAAAAAAGCACAACTTTACTGACAGCGAAACTTTTAAGGAGACCATTCAATGGATAAAGCATGCGAAAATTGTCGTTACTACCTTCCAAGCCAAATGGACTACAAGGAAGACGGAATATGCAGGTTCTCGCCTCCAACAGTGTCTCCAACCTTAAATAACGCCATGGGTGTTTGGCCAAGAGTAGAAAAATCAGATTGGTGTGGCAAATATTCTCCCAAAAAACACCACCACCCTAATCTAGAAAAAATGGATATTTCCTGAGACATTGATGCAATTTCTAATAAAATTCCGACAGAAGTCATACTTAGCTGTCATCATATTGATAATTCTGTTTTTTCTATTGTTTATCGTCCAAAACACAGAGCAGATTCAAATCATATTCTTATTTTGGTCCATCCAACTCTCACGCGCATTAGTACTTTTGGGATCCTTAATACTCGGTATTTTTATTGGAACAATTGCGACTATAATGAGAGGAATGTGGGACAAAACAGCAAATTCAGCAAGTGATATGGAGCAAACCAAGCTTCAGAATAGAGTTTTAGAGCAGGCCTATGAGAAATCACAACGTATCACATACGCCGAATTAACAACAAGTATTGCTGATTTGGAAGATGCAAATCAATCTATCTCGGTGCTCAAAACCGAAATAGACCGTTTACATGGAGAAATTGAAGCGAGAGAATTAATAGAGAAAATGATCCATCACGATCTCAGAAGTGCTTTGATAGCATCAGCAGCATTGCCAGAATCTGTTCTTTCTGATCCCAACTTAACTGACAAACAAAAAATAATTGTGCGACTGATCCGGGACAGTGGGGAAAAGATGCTTGAGATACTTGAGTCAAGCTTAACACTTTATCGTATAGAAGAAGGGACTTATAAAAAAGATTTTGAGACTGTAAACCTATTCAAAATAATCTCAACTATTGCCAAACGTATCGCCAGTTCCCATTCAAATTTTGAACATGATATTTCAATCTCCTGCATGGACGCTGAAGGCACTAAAAGCGATAATTTCCCAGTAACTGGAGATAAGTTTCTTCTCTACAGCATTTTCATGAACTTACTTACAAATGCAGTAGAGGCTTCTCCTCGCGGAAAGCCAATTTCAGTTATTCTCAGTAAAAACGAATCTTGTTCCATCGCTATCAGTAACTACGGAGAAGTCCCAGAAAGCATAAGGGATACTTTTTTCGACAAGATGGTTACGGCAGGCAAAAAATTCGGAACTGGACTGGGAACATACTTAGCCATGTTGATGGTCAAAGCTCAAAATGGCAATATTGAATTAAACTGCTCTACCCCCGGAATGACAACCGTATATGTCCACCTGCCAAAGGCCTAACGGAACCCCGTTAAGACTTCTTACCAATTAACAACCTACCTTTAAGATGTAATTACAGGTAAATACATTCTTACGCCTTAGTGTGTCACTCTTTAAGTGCAGTGGATTTACCGGCAAGCGTATAACACATTAGCAACAGTGAATAAAAGCTGACGCTGTCCGGGGAGATACCTTTATTCCTTATCAAAACTGTCTACAACAATCGCCCCCATAGAAGCTGGCATAGTTATGACGACCAGACGTTTGATTGCGACTTCAGGTGATATAAATAACGGGAACTTATCCAAGGCAAATAGAATGAGAGCAACCACTAGGCTTGCAATGGCGTAAGCAACGAGGAGACGAAAAAGAAAGGCTCCTATCCTATGCTTCACGTTCCCTCTAAACACACTTTCATAGGTGAAAAAAGCTAAAAATAAAACTGACAAAGTAAAAATCAAAAGCAAGTTCAACAGCGGCAACGAAGGACCTATGTACCAGGCTTCCTCCGAAAAAGAAATTGGAACAGCCAATGCAAACGCCCCTACAAAAGTCTGACTCAGATCTTCAAAATTAAAATGTGATTTCATCTCAATTACTCCGTCGGCGCGATGGATAATTTACTCTTTCAAGATATTCAATAACATTTTTTTCTACACGAACACCAGAATTGCTATACTCATGTTCTCGCCAAAGTACGACAACAGCCACAACATTATCAACCTGACTACCAAATACAAGGAAAGGAACTGCTGGTTGTATGCTATCAGCTGTCCCTCCTCAGTCAATCGATACTTCTGATTTTTACTCTTGGGCTTCTGGAGGATATTGATTGGTCTGGATGGATGTAACCGCAAAACAAACCTAAAAAAATAGACAGCATGCGAACAATCAGCCATAATTTCGGGGTAGGCGGAGAAGAAGAGCCACCCTTCGTCACGTGAAAAGGTTGTACAGGAGTTGTGCAACCCGAAAAAACAAAAAGTAAAAGGGTGCTAGACTATTCATCTAACACCCTGTATTTACTGGTAGGCCACGAAGGACTTGAACCTTCAACCAACGGATTAAGAGTACTGGTCTACCGAATTTATCCCGCCTTAACTCAGCCATAAGTTGTTTAATTTAAAGAACAACACTCTTTAACCTACCTTATTTGATTTAAGCTCAAATTACCTTATTTAGGGATTTTTATGGGGAGAGTAGTCCAGCGATTCCCCACAAACAGGTAAAAAAGGTAAGGTCATGGCAGCCAAAAAAGAAATAAAACCGCATACAAAGGCGTGTTTTACATCACCAGCACCAACCCCACATCCGGGGTAAATGAAAGGATCTACTACATCCGTTATTACAAGAACGGAAAATCCATTGAAGAGAAAGCCGGTCGCCAGCACCAGGACCGCATGACACCCGCCAAGGCGAACCGGCTACGGGTGCTGCGCATTGAAGGCAGAGTTGACTCCAATGAAGAACGTAGAGAAAGAATCCGCACTGAGCGATCCAAGCAAACCGTCAGCCGACTTTGGGAAGCTTTCTATGACGCCAAGCAGGAAAACAAGAGCATAAAAGACGATCGCAACCGCTGGCGTAGCTACCTGCTAAAGGATTTCGGCAACAAGCTGCCCGAAGAAATCACCACTCTGGATGTGGATAACCTCCGCCGCAAGCTTCAAGATCGCGGCCTTGCTCCCGGCACAGTCAAACAAGGCTTAGTCCTGCTGAAACGTATCCTGAATTTCGCAGCCAAGCGTGGACTTTGTGAACCGATCAATCCCGCTCGGCTTCATTTTGAAATGCCAAAGCTCAACAATATAAAAACGGAAGACCTGACCAGCAAGCAGCTCTCCACTCTTTTAGAAACTATTGAGAAGGAACCAAACAGAGCAGCAGCCAGCATTATGCTTATGGCCTTATACACAGGCATGCGTAAGGGCGAAATTTACAGATTACAATGGCAGCATATAGACTTCGAGCGCGGTTTTATCCTGATCCACGCACCCAAGGGCGGAATTGATCAGCGTATCCCCATAAACACCCCGGCCAGAAATGTTCTCGAAGATCAATACACTAGAAGCGGTAATTCTGAATGGGTGTTCCCCGGTAGATTCAAAGGACACGTCAAGGACATGCGCGAACCTTTTGAACGCATCCGCACCAATGCGGGGCTGCCCAAAGACTTCCGCCCCATGCATGGACTCCGGCATGTATTCGCATCTACCCTTGCCAGCTCCGGGAAGGTAGATATGTACACCCTGCAAAAGCTTCTTACCCACAAAACGCCAGCCATGGTTCAAAGGTATGCCCATTTGCGTGATGATGCCATGCAGCGAGCTAGCGAGGTTGCCGGGGATATGTATAAGGCAATGCAGAGAAAACGCACCTCTACTTGACCTATCAAAGATTAATGCCTAATATTTTAGTCCTAGACCAATTTAAAGACTATTTTATTAGGCATTAATATGAAAAAGAAATTACCTATAAAACTGCGTAGCGGCCTTAAGGGGCTTGGTGAATCCTTGAAAAATGCACGGATTCGCCGCCGCCTTAAGATGGTCACAGTTGCCGACCGTGCCGGGGTAAGTAGAGAAACACTTGCTAAAATTCAGCGCGGTGATCCCGGTGTCAGCATGGGCAACTATGCTGCCGTAATCTTCGCCCTCGGCCTCGGAACGGATTGGATGAATCTGGCGGACATAACCGAAGATAAAGTCGGGCAGGCTCTCGACGAGGAACGGTTGCCCAGCCGAGTGCACGAAATATCAAGTTAGGACAGAATTATGCCAAAAGAAATTTTCGTACATATAGATATTCAAGGCGAAACGCACTTCGTTGGACGCCTATGGATTCATTCCGGTCAGCGCGGCGAAAGCGCATCTTTTGAATATTCCCGCCAATGGCGTCAATCGCCCATCAGCTTTTCCCTTGAGCCAACCTTAAATCTCGGTGAAGGCTCTTTCAATACGCCAGCAGGTAAATCTCTTTTCGGCTCCATCGGAGATTCAGCCCCAGACCGCTGGGGCCGTGTACTCATGAAACGACTAGAGGCCAGAAACGCCAAGGCTGAAAAACGCACCCGCCGCATGCTGCACGACTCCGACTTCCTGCTCATGGTTAATGATCTGGCACGACAAGGTGCATTGCGTTTTGCCGAACAGGAAGGCGGGCCTTTTTTGGCAACGGACGAAGATGCAACAATTCCGCCAATGGTTGAGTTGGGTCGGCTTATGGCTGCTTCAAGCCGCATCTTGGAAAACAAGGAACTGGATCAGGACATTCAGGATCTGATTGCACCCGGAGCGTCACTCGGTGGAGCACGGCCCAAGGCATCCATTATAGACACAGACGGCAAGCTGCTGATCGCCAAGTTCCCCAGCCCCACCGATGAATGGGATGTTGAATTATGGGAATACCTCGCCTTCCAGATGGCAAAAAAGGCCGGAATACCAACACCGGAAGTAATGCTTAAGAAAGTCGGCGGGCAAAACGTACTTCTGCTCCACCGCTTTGACCGCAACGCAGGCAAGCGCATCCCTTTTCTGTCGGCAATGAGCATGCTCGATTATTCTGACGGCGAACAGGGAAGCTATCTGGAAATAGGGGAAGCACTGAGCGAATACGGAGCCAGCACAACCGAAGATCTCAAAGACCTCTGGCGGAGGATCGTCTTCAACATCATGATTTCAAACGTGGACGACCATCTGCGCAACCACGGCTTCCTCTATGCCGGATCAGCAGGCTGGAGGCTTTCCCCTCTCTACGATCTGGAACCGACCCCGGAACACGAAAAACCGCGCATCCTGCACACCTTCATCGACCTTGATGACGGCACAGCTTCCCTTGATCTCGCCTATTCAGTTATCGAAGAATTCGGCCTCTCGCTCAAGGAAGCAAAGGCCATTGCTAAAAAGGTCGCACAAGCCACCCGAAGCTGGGCCAATGATGCCGCACGGCTTGGGGCCAGCAATAATGAAATTGAGATGATGCGGTCAGCTTTTGAGCATGAAGATTTACGGATGGGATTGAAGGGCTAAATGTATACAGCCAGTTGCCCCTTCTCAGTCAACCGATACTTCTGATTCCTACTATTGGGCTTGTCGGGAATGGTCATTTCAACAAGCCCTTCTTCCAATGCAGGTTTGAGGTAAAGTTCCCTGAATGACTTGCGGTCTTTAAGGCTCAAAGCAGTTTGCAGCTCATCACGGCTCATTTCGCCAGAAATGGCTTCAATCAATGCTTTAACTTGGGGGGTGACATAGGGGTCAACTTGGGGGGTGGCAGATGAAACGGCATTCAGAACCATTCTGAGCATGAACTCTATAAACGGTGCCGAGTCCGCATTATTCGTGCTCTGCTGGAGGGCGTCATAATATTCTTCTTGGTGTTCGAAAACCAGACTTTCCACCGGGATATCCGCGACCAGAGGATTCCATCCTTTCAGGATCAAAGTCTGCCATAAACGGCCCATACGGCCATTGCCGTCTGCGAATGGGTGGATAAATTCAAATTCGTAATGGAATACCGAGCTGACAATCAAAGGATGGTCTTCAGTAGCACCAAGCCATGAAAATAGATCCTGCATCAATGCCGGGACTCTATCGGCAGGCGGGGCCATGTGAATCACCCTCTCCCCTGCGATCACACCCACGCCGGAACGGCGATACATACCAACCTCGTCAATCAGTCCGGCCATGAGCACGCCGTGCGCATCCTTCAAATCCGCTTCGCTCTCCACCGACCAATCATCGAACCGATCATAAGCTGCAATGGCGTTACGCACTTCCTGAATCTCACGGGGCGGAGCTATTACTCTTTTGCCGTCCAGAATCGCTGTAATCTGCTCTTCACTAAGGTTGTTACCTTCAATAGCCAGTGATCCGCGAATAGTGCGCACACGGTTTATGCGTCTTAGCCTTAGTTCCTTTGAGCTATCGGTTAAAACGGTCAAACGCCCTACTTCCTCGCTTATCTGGGCTATCAGATTTACGATGGGTGGGGTTATTGTGTGGGGTGGGTGGTAGGTTGGCATGGGGGAAGTTTAGCAAGGTCTTAAATTGTAAACAATATTAATATTTGAAGGCACAGTGCCAGAAAGAGTGAAATTGAGATGATGCAATCATTCAAAACCACAGTCTGCTAAAAGCAATCTAGCGACAAGTAACTGGTAAAAAATCAAATTAATATCACCAACACTGAATATCATATTCCTACTTTACTTTTCCTAACAACTAACTACAACTAAAGAAGATATATAACTTGCTATGAGGAGTCGCAAATGAATTCTTACTCAGGTAGTCGGTGGCTAAAATTTGATTTTCACGCACACACTCCAGAATCTAAGTGTTATGGCAGAAACCATAAAGACGAAAAGTTTCTAAAAACATATCCCCTGCAGAATTGGTTACTTGACTACATGAAAGCCGAAATTGACTGCGTTGCCGTAACAGACCACAACTGTGGCAACGCAATTGACTATTTAAAAATAGAATATAATAAACTTAAAGACTCTAATCATCCAGACTTCAGGCCACTAACAATATTCCCTGGCGTAGAAATAACAGCTGCGGGAAATATTCACATACTAGGCATTTTCCCCACCGAAACCACAACAGCAGAGATAAACAGCATAGTCGATAATTGCCGCTACAATGGAACAAAGGGCAAAAGCGATGATTGCACAAAAGATACTCCATCAGAAGTAGCTTCACAGATATCTGAAAAAGAAGGAATAGCTATCCCAGCACATGTGGATAACATTAGAGGTATTTTCCATGAGCAACAGGGAATCGCTTTAAACGAAATCTTAAGTAATAATAGTATCTTTGCAATGGAGTCTTCAGGAATATGTCTCCCCCCACAAACGTATAGAGATAAAAAATTGGATTGGGCAGTAGTCACAGGTTCAGACCAACACCATCCAAATGGTGATGAGACCCAAAAATTTCCGGGCAGTCACTTTTCGTGGGTAAAAATGGAACAGCCCACGTGGGACGAACTGCATCAAGCTCTCTTAGCCCACGAGACATGTATCCTTGACCAAACTTACAATAACCCCAACCAGCATCCTGATATTTTTATTAAATCAGTCAAGATACATGAAATGTCTCATTGTGGAAGACACCCGTCTCAAGATTTAAAAATTACCTTCAATCCTTTTTTTAACGCCATTATTGGTGGGCGAGGCTCAGGCAAGTCAACCATTCTTGAATCTATACGAATTGCGAGTCGTAGAGATTTTGAACTAACTCAAATGGGAATGGAAAAAATAGCACAAGACCTTAATGAATTTATGGAGTCATCCGCAACTAAAGGCGTAATGACAGACAAGACATCATTAACCTTAGAAATATTTAGGAGGAACAAACTATACCGGACGACTTGGACACCGAGTGCTCAAACATCCTTGGAAGAATTCAACGGAATAGATTGGAATCAATGTGATATTGAAGGAAATTTTTTAGAACGTTTCCCTATCGAGATATACAGCCAAAAACAGATTTACACACTCGCATCTAATCCTAAGGGCTTACTAGACATTATTGATAGATCACCAAGCGTTAATCGCACAGAATGGCAATTAAAATGGAATGCCATCAAAAGTAAATTTCTTCAGCTAAGAGAAAAAGAACGTAGTCTAATACAGCAATTACAAAATGAGCCCCCTGTAAAAGCAAGATTATCTGACATCAATAATGATATGAAAAATTATGAAGAACAGGGGCACGGCACAATACTTACCAATTATCAATATAAAAAACGGCAAATTGACTCAATATCCCTTGAAGACAATTTCAACACATTAGCGGACAAACTAAAAAGTGCCATAGACGAAACAAGATATTTAGTTGCCCCAGAAGATGTTTTTAATTTAAACGACCCCTACAAGAATGAAATTATTGAAATTCAAAATTCAACAGCATCTGAATTAACAAATATAGTTCAAGCTCTTACTTCTATACAAGAAAAGGTACGCACACTAACCTCAAAGAGAAAATCAGCCTTAGAAAATAGCGTATGGTATGCTTCAGTTCAGCAGGCAAACGCAGAGTACACTGCACTATTAAACGAGTACCAGAAAAAAGAACGGAACTTAAATGCTTATAACGAATGGGTTAACCAACGCCAGCAGTGTGAACGAGAGCTTAAAAATTTTTCTGTAAAACGCCAAGAATTAAATGAAACTCAATCTGAAATAAATCAAGTATTCACTGAACTACGCACCAAAAGAGTTGAATTATATAACAAACGGAATAACTTTCTTAGTCAAACATTAGGAGAAAACCCGTATGTCAAAATGGAGTTAATCAACTTTGGTGATATCTCTGAGCTAGAAAAGGACTATAGAAGCATCCTCAACTTGCCCAACAACGGATACGAACCATCGATCTTAGAAGTAGAAAGCCAACAAGGTATTTTATGGGAACTTTCAAACTGGACAAACGTGGACAGTTCAGGAACAAATATCTTCCCTGAATTAGAAAAAATAAAAACTGAAACGATTGAGATGATCAATACAGGGAAAAAACCTGAGTCAAAACAATATATACATGGACGATTCCCTAATACTTTGCAGACTAAGTTCAAGGAAGCCCCTGCGTGCATAGACAAATTATTAGCATGGTTCCCAGAGGACCATCTTAAAGTGAGTCATAGTAATCCGGGAAAAAAAGACTTTAAAGACCTTGCTAAAGGATCTGCCGGTCAAAAAGCAGCTTCTATATTGGCCTTCCTCCTTAGCTATGGAGATACCCCTCTGATAATTGACCAACCAGAGGACGATCTAGACAGTGAATTAATATACAAATTAATTGTCGCACAGATACAGGAAAACAAAAAACGTAGACAAATAATACTCGTCACACATAACGCCAATATTGTTGTCAATGGCGACGCTGAACTTGTTCATGTTCTTAACTTTAGTGGGGGACAAATTCGAAACAATGCTAAAGGTGGACTTGGTCAGAAACAAATCAGAGACAAAATATGTGAAATTATGGAAGGAGGAAAGCGAGCCTTTAAAAAAAGGTATAAACGTATCATCCTCAAAGGATAAGATTGAAAATAAGATGTAGCAGAAAGCTAACACACTAGCTGCCTGCTACATCTTATTTGTATATTGTCAATTACTACAAAAACAGATTCACTACCGGCTTACCATATTAAATTTTGTTTTTTTATTCTTACGCTGAGCTAATGCCCGCACAACCTCCCCAATTCCCTCAAAACATCTTCCAATTCGCTCTGCAAGTCCCGGCAACCCTGAACTTCCTTTTCCAGCTCCGAAATCCTGCGCCCCTGCTCGGCTATTTTCTGATCCTGCTCTTTCAAGCGGCGGGCCTGTTCCTTCTCCATTCCGGCTAGGGCCTCCGACAAGCTCCTTGATAACTCGTTCATGATCTACCTCTGCAATAAAACGGCTGGCTGGCCGCTCTGGGTTTCTCTGATTTGCAGCTTGGTGCCTTTGGGAAAGGCCAGATACTGCTGGTTCCTGCTCTGGTGCGCTTCGATTCCCCATTTCGTGAACGCGCTTACGTTCTTCTTCTGACTCTCTACCTGCGCTTTGAGACTTGTCAGCTCTTCGTGACTGGCCTTGATTCTCCAGCCGTAAAATCCGGTTATGCAGACCGATATTATGAGCAACAGCAGCACGGATACGATGTTCACCAAGATGTTTTGCTTCCAGTAGCTTGCTGAAATCGCGGACTGCTTTTTCCTGAGCTTCTGGATGTGGCCGTCCATATCGGCTGTGATGGAATTCAGCTCGCTTTCGGCATATTTCAGCAAGTTCCCGCTCAAGTCTTTCAATGCGCTGCTTACGACCTGCTCCACTTCCTGCGACTGCGAGTTCATTCGCTTTTGCAATTTCTCGCTCAGCTCTCCAAGATGATTCATATATTCCTCCCTTCAATCGGACTCGTTTCTTGTCTTCGGGTAACTCCAAGGTGATGTACTTTTTGCCCTGCCGGACCACGGAAAGCCCGACTTCCTCCAAAGCCTTGATCAGATCCGCACGATCCTTGTGCAGACCGTCGGCTATGCCTTGAGCTAGGAAATCAGTTACGGTTTTCCTGAAATTATGCAGTTGCTTTCCCTTAGGCGAATGAATGTCTTTGCCGGGTTGCAACAACCGGGACCGCTTTAGCTCATCCGGTTTTGCCCACTCCATGCGCCCATTCCAGAGGTCACGCCAGACATCATATTGCTTATGCCAGTTAGGCGGGCATGGATTCATGGCCTTGTCACTGCGCAATTCCGTGCGCGGTATGATGAAATGCATTTCGTGATGACCGGCATGGCTGTGCCTGACCCAAAGAATTGAATATTGATCCGGCTCAAGTCCTGCGAAAGCGATCTTTTCAAAGTCGTCCATCACTTCTTTTTCAAGCTGTGGTGAAACCTTGTCCTGCGGTGCCCATGAGAGCACCCCGGATGTAAACTTCCATACCCGATCAGTTGAACCAATCACCCGCTGCACCGCTTCAGGATCACCGCGCAAAACTTCCGGCGGTGATTTTTCTCGCCCTTTGCGCCGAGGATCAATTACATAATCAATAGCCTTTGCTCCGTTTCCCCGGCCATGGGCGAAAACCTTCATATACATTTCAGTTCCCTCTCAATGGCTGCCAGTTCGGCAAGGATGAGAACGGAATCGGCATTGCTCTTATAGGTATTTGCCCAGCGAGCAAGCTGGTTGATGTTGTTGCCAATACGGACAAGGTGAAGAAGCTTCTCCCGCTCACGTCTGGTCTTGCGTACTCGTCTTTTGCCCAGAAGCTGACGCATGAAATCACCGATAGTCATGCCCTTGGCTTCTGCTTCTTCCACAACGCTATTTTTCTCATCCGGCGTAACCCGGACATTCAACCATCTAGTGCGAGGAGTGCTCATACAGCCTCCATTTTTCTGGCGTAAACAGAGGGTTCGAAGGGAGGCTTGCCTCCCTCGCCAGCCCCCACGGGGACACCTGTTGCGCAGCTAACAGTGTCACAGTGGGTAGGCTGGCTAGGATTCGATATTGGGATAGCTTCGGCAGCATGCACAGCCGGATGAACTTGGTAACTCGGGCTTGGCGGACGCCCCGGACCGGACGATTGCACCGGGACCGCAACCACATATCCGAACTCCACGAGCATGGTTAGACCCTGCTCAATCTGCTTCTTTTTCGGAAACCGTCCACGGATCGCACGCTGACATTCACGCCCAGTGAACAGCTCAATTTTCCGGTCCGTTATCCATTTCAAAGTTGCCTGTGCACAAGAAGTCAGATCATCACACCCCATATCATGAAATGCGTAGCGGGCATGATGCACAAGCTTCTTCCCCAACTCAGTAGCCGCAAACATGACAGCGGGGTCAACCTTCGACTCAATCTGTTGCGCTGAAGCCAGATGCAGCAGACCAGCCAAACGGGCAACCTGCCCCGGAACCTTACCCGCCCAATCAGTCATATTTTCCAGACTACTCCCCGGTCGCAACTCTCCCTCAATGAGCAGGAAAAAGTTTTTCCACGACTCATACGCACCGGCACTAAGCAGAAGAGACTGACCTTGTGCATTCATTTCAGAATTACTTTTGAGAGAAAGCAGAAACTCAACCCGTTCTAGAAAAGCTCGTTCCACCTGTAATGATACCTGCGGAGGCTCCGCCACTCGATAACCAAGCCTGCTTTGACCAAAGAAATAGAGGAAACGCGCCAAGAAACCGCGTCCACGGAATTCAGGATTTCCGGCCATTCCACGCAACACATCCGGCTGAGTGGTAACGCAGATAGTTAACAGTGGATGCTTCAGGCCGATAAATTGCCCATGCTTACGATCCACCCGACACGGTTCGCCACTAAATGCTTTCAAAATCAGATCAAGGTTAGGCATGCGGCTGTAGCGACCGGCAAATGTATCAAAAAGACCGCCTTCAGCTTCAATGATGGACATGCATTCGCTTTGCTGCTCCATGAGCATGGCAAGGCATTCAGGAGTTATATCATCGGCAAGCAAGCGCGGGATTGTAATCAGCTCCGGCATTTCATCTTCCAAATCCCGGATGTCCTGAATGAGGCTGTCACGGCTTTGCGAGTTTTTTGCCTTGGCCGCCATGTTACGCCGGTGCTCAATGGCGCGTTCAATAGTCATCCGTTTTGAACGCGCTTCCTGCGCCAGTGGACCAATGATCTTTTCCTGCTCATTTTCCCAGCCGGTAAGCGGTCTTCTTGCGGCCTGCGTCACCGCGCTTTTTCTTTCTCCGGGTGGTAGCGGCGAAAGAAGGTACAGATTCAAAGATTCTTCGTAACCTTCTTTAATCTGCACATGGAACCTCCGCTGCGCTGCGGTTGATAGGACGCCAAGGAGATTGCAGAGCACCATCTCATAAGGCACCTGTAACGCTTCGCTAAGCTCAAAGCTGTAATCAGCCAGAACCGGCGGTAATTGAACCGAGGATAGAGAAGGCGGAAACTGAGGCCCCAATGGAACTGGGGCCTTATTTCCGAACATGGAAAGAATGTCTGTGCCGGACTCGCTCATCTGTGCCTCGGCAGGTCAGACATTTCTTCAAGCGGCACGACCTTGCAGGATTCCACATAGGCATCCAGATCTTTAAGATCGTACCCGACCCGCCTGCCGATTTTGATGTAGCGCGGCCCTTTTCCAAGACAACGCCATACTTCGAGTGTTCCGGGACTGAGTCCTAATTTTTCAGCTGCTTCTTTTGTGCTTAATAGTCCTTGCATCGATTTCTCCTTGTTGGTTGGAGGTGTTTTTTCTTCGATGCAAGGCAACCACGTTTAATCGGGATGTAAAACCATCTGGAAGGGTAAAATTTCTGTGCTGGAGGCTTCAAGTTCTGTAAGCACACAACAGAACTTGAAGCCATAACATCAACATTTTCAGAATATTAAGTGAAATTTAAATCGGAAAGACACAAGTATTGAAAAAAGTCCAAAATTTATAAACAGGACTTGTCGAGGGGCAGGGTTCAGCTCAAAAGAAACGGGATAGCAGAAGAAAATAGAAAGTAGATAGGCCGGGACAATATGGACAAAATGGACAGAAATCTAATTTTGTCCATATTGTCCATATTGTCCCGTAGTTTTTATTTTGCTGGATTACTTTCTTTTCTGAACTCGATAGGAATGTTTTTCCTAAATTCTTCAATAACGGAATTGGCTGGTCTGACCAGTTTTAATTTCTTGATGTAATCCTTTTCTATAACCGTATCCGCAATCGCCTTATATTCTTCGTGTAAAAACTGTTGTTTCGGAGTTGGGTCAACGACCATCTCAAGAATCATGTTGGAAAAGAAAAAACCTTCCTTGCGTGCGCAATCCAATTTTTTCTTGGCTTTAGTCAATCTGGCCTTCATAGTTCGTGCTGCATCCAGCTCATTTTCCAATTCTTCGATCTTTAGATCTTGCTCTATTCCGCTTGTATTGGCTTTTGGGGAAAACCTCGGATACTTCTGCTCAATCTGTTCAACTTCTTCTAAATCAAAGAAACATCGCTCATCAAAAAGCCGTTTCAATCTCTCGTCCTGACGGAAAAAGGAGGAATAAAAATAACGTAGCGCTGAGAATTTATTAGAATTATACTCAAATTGAAAATATACATTCAATCTGGTTTCAAGAATAGCATTTATAAAATCAGCACTAGACGTTCTGTTCCATCGAACTCTCAACTCAGAGGCTGGTATTCTACGCTCAACTTCATACTTTACGAACCAGTTCAAACCCTCAGCAAAATATGACGCTGCCCAATTGAGCAACCAAGTTGTTCCCCAAACAATCCCGGCACACAAAAAAGCATAACCCAAAAACGCAACGTTCGAAGAATTAGGCCCATATTGAACCAAAAGAACAGGCCCAATCAAGCTAAGAAACAGGATAACTGCATCTACCAATTTATCTTCACCCTGCTTTTCTTGAACAAGCGGCTGAATCAAAATTTCACGTTTTAATTCTTCAACAGCTTTAGACTTAGCTTTACCATTTTGCGATTTATTCATGCTCAAACTCCCGAAACTTTTATGTAGCTTAGCCCCCCTTAACTGAGGTATGTATTTTTTACAAATCGCAAAACAATTAAGGGAACTATTTGAGAATCAACATGGGGAACGCAAAAAGGGAAAAATTTGAGCTTAATCAAACTTTTTTCACTTTTTTCGATTTTATGGGGAAGAGTATGGGGAAGGCAGATTTTGAAAAAGTAAAAGGGTGCTAGACTCTTCATCTAACACCCTGTATTTACTGGTAGGCCACGAAGGACTTGAACCTTCAACCAACGGATTAAGAGTCCGCTGCTCTACCAATTGAGCCAGTGACCCGTGTCGTGAAAAAGGGTTTAGAGATATTCACTGCGAATGTCAAACAGTTTTTTTATTTTTTTACTAAAAAAGGCAACTAAATGCGTTTTAAGCTAATTTATTTAATTTTATTAAGTTTCATTTCCGCTTTTACTCTTATCTCTCCACAATCAGCCCACAGTGCCCAAAAACAGAATCCTAATCTGAATACGCAATGGAAACTTTATACCCTTTCCATTGAAGACCAAAAACAAACCGGGCTGAAAACCGATATTCTGGCCGCTCTAATTCTTGAGCCCAAAAACGGCTGGTACACCTACTCGCACAATCCGGGCAAACTGGGCCAGCCCACAACCCTAAAGGTGACACTTACACCTGATAACACAATACTTCCGACAATTTATCTGCCGGGAAAACTTAAGGATGATCCATTTAACAAAGGACAGAAAGTTGCTACCTATTCCCATCCGACTCCGATTCTTGTTCCGGTTCCGCCATCCTTAAAGTCGTTCACGCTTAAGGCAAAGCTCAGCCTGCTCATGTGTTCTGAAACGGCCTGCCAACCATTCAAGACCGATCTCAGCTTCATAGGCATAGCTGTTTCAACCGAGACCCTGCCGCTGGCCAATGTCCAGCCTTGGTGGGCTGAATTCGTTGAATTGCGTAAAAATGCCAAGCCCATTAAAATTTCCTTAAAAAACATAGCCTCGGTCGAGAGCAAAAAAACTGCAACTGCTGCCAAAACTCAACCACAAAAGAATGCGCCTCCTGCACAAGTGAAAAATCCAAAACCGGACAAAGTCACTTTCAACTTTGATTCACTCAAACCTAGACCGTTTACTCCGGGCCTTGAAGTTACAAACCTTTCAACGGCAATACTTTTCGGGTTACTGGCAGGATTTCTTCTCAATTTTATGCCCTGCGTGCTTCCGGTAATCAGCCTGAAGCTCTCCACCCTGTTAGCCGGGGCAGGACATGAAAGTGTAGCTGAACAGAAGCGCGGGTTCCGGGAGCACAACCTTTTCTTTGCTCTGGGTATTATGCTTTATTTTGGCATTCTCAGCGGAATACTTGGGGCAACCGGCATGGCTTGGGGCCAGATTTTTCAGAAACCACCGGTTGTTATTGGACTAACAGGTCTTGTGTTTGCTCTATGCCTGAGCTTATTCGGGCTGTTCAATCTGCCCATTGTAGACCTCAAACTTGAATCAGAGAACAGCGGACCGCGCAGCCAGGCCTTATTTACCGGGGTACTTGCCACCCTGCTCGCAACTCCTTGCAGCGGCCCGTTCCTTGGCGGAGTGCTGGGCTGGGCAATGGTTCAGCCGCATTACGTGATCAGCTCGGTTTTCCTGAGCGTTGGGGCTGGTATGGCTCTGCCATATATTCTGATGGCAATGTTTCCTTCAATGGCAACGCACTTTCCCAGACCAGGGGCTTGGACCATCTGGATTGAGCGGGCTGCCGGCTTTTTCCTTGCCGGAACATGCATCTACCTGTTCAGTATCCTGCCCGAGGACATGCACATACCGACCTTGATCTTCATGTGGTTCGTCGCAGTTGGCGCTTGGATCTGGGCACTTGCAGGCGGAACGGACAAGAAGTCCACCATGTACTTGATGCGTGTCGGAGCTCTGGCACTCTGCATTGCGGCCGGATTCTGGGCTGCGACTCCGCATGAACGTACAGCCAACTGGATAGGATTTGAGCAGGAAGATTTCACTGCCCGTCTGGGCCGCGAAGCAATGCTGGTTGAATTTACCGCAGACTGGTGCCCCTCCTGCAAGGTTCTGGAACAGACGGTACTGACACCTGCCAACCTTAATCGCTGGCAGGAAAAATACGGACTGACTTTCATAAAAGTAGACCTCACTGCACCGAACAAAACAGCAGACGAATTCCTGCGTGCGCTTGGAAGCAGGTCCATTCCACTGGCTGCGATCTTCAAGCCGGGTGAAGATGCCCCGTCCCCAACAGTGATACGCGATCTTTATACCACCGGACAAATGGATGAGGCTTTGAGTCAAACTCTTGAGTAATGGCTTCATGTTGAAAAACAGTACCAGCACGATACTTCCTGCTGAATAAAAACGACATGAGACAATTTAGCTGCGCATCGCCTCTTTACGACTGTAGCACAGTCAGTTATCACGTGGCTCAACAGCAACTTTAAAACACTACTAAGGAAGCATATGCTTAATTTTCAGATATTCATTCCCACCCGTATAGTATTCGGTCCCGGTAAGATCGCTGAGCTGGGTTCACTTCCCCTGCCTAAAGGCAAAAAAGCCATGGTCGTCATCGGCGAATCCGGAGCCATGATCAAGAACGGCTACCTTGATAAAGTTCAGGCCGCACTTGCCAAACAGGATGTTTCCACTGTTGTTTTTGATAATATTTCCCCCAACCCGCAATCAGATCAGGTTGATGAAGCGGCAAAAACAGCCCGCGAAAAGGAAATTGATTTCATTGTGGCATTAGGCGGCGGTTCCACCATTGATGCTGCTAAAGCCATTGCCCTGCTGACCACCAACGTTGGTAGATGCTGGGATTACATGCAATCCGGCTCCGGCGGCGGGATCAATCCCGAAAATCCGGCAGCACCGCTCATTGCAATCCCCACTACAGCTGGCACAGGTACCGAAGCGGACCAATGGGCGGTAATCAGCAAATCAGGCGGCATTGAAAAAATCAGCCTTGGTAATGACTCCACTTTTCCCGCAATTTCCATCGTTGACCCCGAACTCATGGTCAGCGTACCTCCGCGCATGACAGCCTATACCGGTATGGATGCATTTTTCCATGCGGTTGAAACCTTCCTTTCCACTGCGCATCAGCCCATGAGCGATATGCTGGCTCTTGAAGCTGTCCATTTGAGCAGCCATTACCTGCCCATGGCAATCGCCGAAGGCGACAACATCGAGGCCCGTACCGTCATGGCATGGTCCAGCACCGCGGCAGGCATGTGCGAAACCCTTTCCCGCTGCATTTCGCAGCACTCTCTTGAGCACGCTTTAAGTGCCAAATACCCCGAACTGCCGCACGGACTGGGTTTAGCCAAGCTTTCTGTGCCTTACTTCAAGCGTTTAATTCCGGAAAGCCCGGAACGTTTTGAAGACCTCGCCATGGCTATGGGTTACGATACCCAGCAGTTTGATGAGAACATGCGAGCTACTGTATTTCTGGAAGGTCTGCGCTCCCTGCTGGAACGAGCCGGGTTCAACGAAGAATCTCTAAAGGACTACGGCGCGAAAGAAGAAGACGTTGCAGAGCTGGTCGATATCGCCGAGCAGACAATGGGCAAGCTTTTCGAATTCACTCCTGCTGAAATGAGTCGTGAAGATCTGGAATGCATCATGTCTGAAGCCATTGCCGGTTAATGGACTGGCCCCTTCAGAGAGCTTTCCTAGGGGCCTATCCCCTTTGATATGCTCCGCGTCTATACTGACAAAACAAAGGGACCCCACTCTGTGGGTTCCCTTTAGACTATAATAAACTGCTGATTGACATTTCAGTGTGGTCTTTTTAAGTATAACTTCAGACAATTAAAGAATTTTGAAAGCTTCACAGTGCAGGTAGATGGGGATTGGAGGAAAATACCGCACAATGACTAAAAAGCAGAAAAGAATTGTTCAATGCCCATTTTGCGACAGCAACCGCTTGTATTTCAGGCGGGGGTTGATTTCTGACGTACTAATTTCCCTAATTGTACCGGCCAGGTCATACACCTGCGGTTCATGCAGCAGAAGCTTTCGCCGCTATGGAAACTACTTCACAAGCAAACAGGCTCTGACACACCTCTTCGGTCTTTTCGTGATAATGGCGGTAATAAATCCTCAACTGCTACTCCCTGAAAACTGGCTCATGCACGAAGAGACAAAGCAGGTGGATAGTGTTCCGACAGAAAAATCAGAGATAGAACTGGCTGAATCTGAACCGGAAAATGAACTCCCCCTGCTGAGCATGGCAATTGCAAACGCGACCAACAGCAGCTTTCAGATGGAAAACGGAACTATCACCATCAGTAATTCCACAGAAGCTGTTCTGGTGAAAAGAGGTAATGCAACTGCCAACGCAACACAGACCAACTCTACTTCCAAAACCATTTTAGCCTTCAACAGTACAGAAGTGGCAAATGCTACTGTTCCGAGTGATAAGGTGGAAAAGAACAAGGCTGTCAGTGAAGAAAAACACGGGCTTCAGGAAGGTAAATTAAGATCCATCTACTTCAAGGAAGTTGGCGGCAAAACCAGAATCAGCCTTGACCTGGGTGGCTCACCGCTTTCATACACATCATTTTTCCTGCGCGATCCCAACCGCCTTGTTGTCGATATTCATGGCAAATGGGATTACTTCGGCCCCACAGTACTCAAGCCGGAAAACCCGATTTTCTCAAGATTCAGAATCGGAATCTACGAAGATAAAATACGCATGGTCATGGACCTCAAAGGTCAGACTCCGGCTCCGGTTATCACCAAGACCGCAATCGGGCTGGATATTGATGTAAAATAAATTACCCCTAGAACATTAAAAAAGCCCCGTAACCAGGTTGTTGCGGGGCTTTTTTAATGTTCAATTACTCTATGCAGATGATATCGAAATCATTGCCGGAGATGCTTTGCCCGCCGCTCGGGGTGACTTCAAAAGTATTCTCAACCCCGACCATCCCCACTCCGGGGATGCCCTGTTTCGGTTCAATAGCAAAGACCATTCCTTCCTCAATGGGAATATCGAATCCCCGGGCAATAGGAGGAAAACCATCCACAGTCAGCCCGATGCCATGACCTATGAAAGGAACTTTACATTCACCGATTCCCATGAAACCGTCCATATACCCCTGTTTTTCTGCTTCAGCCATAACCATGGCATATACATCACTTACGATATTGCCGGGTTTCAGATTCTCGGCTGCCAGTGCCTGCATATCCTGGCAGAAAAGCTGGGCATCCAGCACTTCTTTTGGAATGGAGCTTTTAGGACCGGACCAGTAAACCTGAGTTTTATCAGAATGGTATCCTTCCATAACGAACCCGCAATCAACGGAAAGAGGAGCTTTCTCGTCCCAGAATTTATCCCCGCTCCCCATGAACGGAGAAACAGGGTGTACACCGCGCAGACCCAGAGGACCATTAAAAGAGCTGGGATAGATACCGGAATCACCGGCAGAAACATGACCGAGGAAAATTTCCTCATTGAAAGTCTGCATGCGCATGTGACCTTCATGGCCCAGTTCAAAAAAGACGTTCCAGAGATACTTGGCGATCTCCATTTCGCTCATACCGGTCTCAAGCAGTTCAGGCAGGACCTCCACCAGTGCGGTGTTATGCAGGTGGCCGACTTCGCGCATAATTTCAAGCTCCCACTCGGACTTTACTGCGCGGGACATAGCCAGCACCTTATCACCGGGAACAAATCTGTATTCCGACATGCGGGAAGTAAGCATTTCGCCCAGCTGCCAGGTGAGCCCTGCGGTTTCGGCACCCATAATCTCTGTCAAAGGCTGGCCCGCCTGTTTAGCTAGAGGTGCTAGATCCTTAAAAGACTTGAAACGGACAATATTTTTGATTGGGCTTTCTATAGATGCACGTTCAAATGAACGACGCACAAAAAGCACAGGTTCACCTTCAAGCGGCAACCACACTGCACCGTTGACAAATGAGCCTGAGAGATAATAAATCTGCAAACGCGAAAAGCAGATTATGCCTCCAGCCCGGGGGGCCACTTCCGGCAGAAAACGACGACACTTTGCCCAGCGTGCTTCAAGCTCACTGCGCGGCACGACAATATTTGATTCCAGATCAGACATGGAAGACGCTCCTTTGGATAAAAACGCGACAACGGGTAAAAGAGAACTTTGCAAGTAGCCGGGCTTTACTGTAGCATGCGGAAATTAATTGCCCGGAGAGATCAAAATATGCTTATAGTTGATGAAAAAAAGTTAGCCGGACTTCTTCAAGAGGTCAAGGTCATTGCCGTAATCGGCGCAGTGGATAAACCCGGACGTCCTGTAGACAGGGTCTGCCGCTATATGATGGATGCAGGATATAAGATTGTTCCGGTACATCCCAAGCGGGAAAATGTCTGGGGCCTTGAAACCTACCAATCAATAAAAGACATCCCTTTTCCAGTGGATGTGGTAAACCTTTTCCGGGCTTCACAATTCTGCGCCGACCATGCGCGCGAAGTTCTTGAGCTTGAAACCATGCCCAAATGTTTCTGGATGCAGCAGGATATTTTCAGCCCCGAAGCACGGGAACTGCTTTCCGGCAAAGATATCACCGTAATTGAAGACCGTTGCATAATGGTCGACCACATAAATTTAGCAGGCAAACGATAATGAGCAAGGCTTTTGAATGCCGGATGTGCGGCCACTGTTGTCAGGGTGAAGGTGGTATCATTATGACCCCCAAAGATCGTAACCGACTCGCCGAACACCTTGGAATCTCCGAACAGGAACTGATTGAAAAACACAGCGAAACTGTAAACGGAAAAATTCGTCTACAATCCCGTGAAGACGGATACTGTGTATTTTACAATGAAGGTTGCGGGATTCATCCCGGCCGTCCGGATATATGCCGGGCATGGCCTTTTTTCCGCGGTAATCTTATAGATGAAATGAGCTGGGAAATGATTCAGGAATACTGTCCCGGAGTTAATCCTGACGCAGGGCACGCGTTGTTTGTGGAAGAAGGCAGAGAATATATCCGCACCGAAGGTCTGCGCCAGCATGATCCCGATGTAGCACCGAATGCACTCATCACCGAAGACTAATTCTGCTATGAACACAAGACAGGCACAGAGCATTCTCAAAGTCGGACAGGACGCAAGCGAAGAGGACATCAAACGTTCTTTCCGTAAACTGGCATTCAGCATGCATCCTGATTTGAATCCCAGCCCTGATGCCGCCCAGAAGTTCCGCGAGCTTAACGAAGCATACGTCTTCCTCAAAAATGTTGCCGGAAACACAGCGGCAGGGAAAGCCGCTACAGACAAACGCCAATACACCCGCCAGCAAAAAGAATCCAAGCCACAGTCTGAGCGCAAAACAGCCCGTGAGGGAGCTAATGCCTACCGGGCGCAGCAGTCAAAAGCGAAGACCGATGCACGCGGCAACAACACCTCCACGGCCCAGCAGAGCCGATATTTTTTCCAGAAAGAAGAAGATGTGCTCAAGGACATTTTAAATGATCCTTTTGCCCGGCAGGTCTTTGAGGATATCTACAGCCAGATCAGCAAGGATAAACCTTTCCAAAGACCCAGCGCACCTATCAAGGAACGTAAGATAAATCTGAGCTGGGGGGAAAAAACCGCTTCGGTTGACGTGTCCACCGGACTTGGGTCAGGCGTTAAAGCATGGTTCAAGGGCCAGCTGGATGATGAACAGACCGTTTACTTTCCCGCATCCGCCCTACACCCGGGACGCACGGTGCGCATCACCCTCCAACAGGGACTCCGTAAAAAGAGTAAAACTCTTGAAATAACCCTGCCCCGCGACTTTGTCATAGGCCGTCCCATACGCCTTAAGGGACAAGGCCGTAAACTCGGCCCGTTCAAAGGCGATCTTTATCTGCGCATCATGGCCAAGTAGTTTTTCAGTCCTGTTCATTTTTCTGAAATTTTATTTTCCCCGACGACATTTTCACTTGTTTTCCTCCGGTTTTTTGACTAGCTCCTATATATAGAACAGAACCGTTATATACTGCCGTCTTACGGCTGCCGTTCTTCCGGATTCAATTCTGCATCCGGGAAATATACCCTCATTATAGTTACAGACTTCGGCGGTTCGATAAGTATTTAACAAACACAAGGGGGCCCCTCTAATGCTGGCTATTCTTGATTACAAGGCCGGAAACCAGACCAGTGTGCAACGCGCACTGAACAAACTCGGCATTCCTAACGAAATCACCAACGACAAGGAAGTGCTGACCAAGGCAACCGGCATCATCTTCCCCGGCGTCGGTGCTGCAGGACAGGCCATGGATGAACTGACATCCGGCGGTCTGGATGAACTTCTCAAAGAACTCGTGCATCAGAAAAAACCACTGCTCGGCATCTGCGTCGGTTGTCAGATTCTTCTCGACTATAGTGAGGAGAATGACACTCAGGCACTTTCCGTCATTCCCGGTGAATGTCGTCTATTCAACCCTTCCTGGGAAGATTACGAAGGCATCCCCATCCGCGTGCCACACATGGGCTGGAACCAGATCGAGCTCAAGCAGGATTGCATCCTGTTCAAAGACATTGACCCTGAAGCACATTTTTATTTCGTACACAGCTACTACCCGGCTCCAGAAGAAAAATTCGTTATCGGTGAAACCATCTATGGCCGTCCCTTCTGTTCCCTGCACGGGCGGGAAGGTCTTTGGGCCGTTCAGTTCCACCCGGAAAAAAGCGGTAATCCCGGCCTGAAACTGCTTTCCAACTTTTACGAATACTGCAAGGAGGCAACCGATGCTTAGTAAAAGAGTTATCCCCTGCCTCGATGTCAGGAACGGAGTCCTCACCAAGGGCATTAAATTTAAAGGCAATGTAGATATTGGCGACCCCGTTGAAACCGCACGCCTTTACTACGAACAGGGAGCGGACGAAATCGTATTTTACGACATCACCGCTTCATCGGAAGGTCGTGGAATATTCCTCGACGTGGTCGAACGGGTAGCCTCCGAGATTTTCATCCCCTTTTCCGTTGGCGGCGGAATTAATTCCGTGCAGGATATGCGGGACGTACTACTCGCAGGAGCGGAAAAAGTTTCCGTGAACTCCGGCGCGGTTAAAAATCCCGATATCATCAGCGAAGGCGCCGCCGCATTCGGTTCCCAGTGTGTGGTGCTCGGAATGGATGTAAAACGCGTTGAAAAATCTGACAAGATTCCTTCCGGTTTTGAAATAGTTATCAACGGCGGCCGCAAATACATGGGCATTGATGCTCTTGAATGGGCCAAGACCGGAGAGTCTCTAGGTGCCGGTGAAATCTGCCTCAACTCCATTGACGCTGATGGGGTTAAAACCGGATACGATCTTGAACTGACCCGCCTTGTGGCTGAAAGCGTGCGTATTCCCGTAATCGCCTCCGGTGGTGCAGGGAATCCACAGCACATGGTCGATGCTGTAACTGAGGGCCGCGCAACAGCCGCACTCATAGCTTCCATTGTCCACTATGGAGACTACACCATCCCCCAGTTGAAAGAATACATGGCTTCCAAGGGAGTCCGGGTTCGTAACAGCTGGTAGTTCAAATCTTACCGATAAAGACTTAAGCGTTGATGGAAACATCAACGCTTTTTTTTATTTTCGTGATGCCAATCAGGAACAATCGACATGAGGCTTGCCTTTATAGTCTATATTAAATAAAAGCTTTGGAGATTTTAACCCTTAACAATCTTATTTTGGAGAACCAAATGAAAAAGACTATACTTTTCAACCTACTTCTGGCCTTGGTCATGGTTGCAACCCCTGTATTTGCGGCATCACCTATCCTCAAACAGGCTGCTGCCATTGGCGATGCTGCTCTTAATTCCGGCGACGGTGCTGTGATTAAACTCGGCTTTGTTGAAAGCTCAGCAAAACCTGCAAATCCATTTGGCGAGAAAGTATTCGAGAAAAAATCTGATGGTCATACCCTGATTGTTACAACAGGAACTAAATTCAGCCAGAAGTTCTGCGAATTATATATCCCTGATGGAACTGAAGCTGAATATCAGGCAATTCGTGCTGAATTGGTCCAGCTGAATAATACTGAAGGCGTTATTTACGACCACCCTGTTAAAGGTAAAACCTACCTCGGTGAAATCTGGTCTGATAAAGAAAAGACCGATAATGGCAACACTGCTGACTTGAAACTCAGTGAAACAGAATTAAGCTTTCTTTTCATTCAGTACAGTGCAGTTGCCTTCCAGCAGACCCAAGGCAGAACAGGAATCATTATAGAACTGATGAAATAATAAAATGAAAAAGCCCTTGTAGATAAAATCTACAAGGGCCTCCATTTCACTTAGCTATAGCAGACAAAACAGTCTCAAACGGACAGTCAAAAAATTAACCGATCATATCTCCAACAAGCTCAAGATATGGCTCTATCCCGCACGGAACATCACCCGGCCATTCGAAATATTTCCCGCTCTCCCGTATTTCGGCTTCACTGATCATTTCTGCCAATTTCATAAAATCAGCCGGATCGTCGATGATCTGCTCTTCCGGGAGAAAATAGCTGCTTCCGTTATCCCGGGAACTGATCACAGGACACCCACAGGCTAAAGCCTCAAGCACGGAATTGGAACAGGCATCATAAAAAGAGGGAAGCACGAAGAGATCAGAACGCCCGTAGAGTGTGGGCATATCATCTACCCTGCCCAGAAAGCGCACCCTTTCAATCACTCCCAACTCTTTAGCCTGCTGAATATATTTCGCAGGATTGCGGCCCCCGGCAACCTGTAAATGGTATTTTGCAGGAAGCTCGGCAAGAGCCTTGATAAGGAATGAAACCCCTTTGAGCGCAAAATTTGTTGTGGCCGTGCTTATAAGAAACTCATCTTCCGTAAGTGAAAATTCAGCACGGGATGCCTTCCTTTTTTCAGGGGCCAACGGGGTGAATAATGACAAATCAGGTTTGTTGTAAATGACATCAATTTCACGTCCTGCAAGGGAAGGATGGGAGTCGATCATCCAATCGCGAACCCGGTGTGAAACACAAACCATGCGGCAATCGGATACGGCCTGTTTGCGCTCAATATATTTGATCAGGATATTGACCAGTGCCGTGCGACGGCGAAACATCTTAAAGCTTCTCGCAAAACCTGCTGGCCATGCTCTTTGTGAAAGAGCCCAGAAAGATTCCAGCGGTCCGCCACCGATACGCAGAATATCCTGATTCAAAGATTTACCAAGGCTTATTGTCAAATCATAATTGCCCTTTTTGCGCGCTTGCTCCGCCGCAATCACAAACCAAAGCAGCTTCCCTGCGCGGCAGAATCCATAACGGCCGACCTTAATGATATTCACACCTTGCGGCGGCATATCCTCAGAGCGGGCGCAAATGAAATCAACACCGTAGCCGGCTTCGGCAAGGGCCGCGCTCAAGTTGTAGCCGAAACGCTCCACACCGCCATAACGGCTGAAACGGGGCAGGATCAATGCGATTCTTTTCATTGTAATCTATGTTTAATGTATAGCCCTTGCGGGCTTTTATTTATATTGATACTCGCAAACCATGCACGACAACGATTAAGCCGTCCCAAATAATAAATTACGAGCCTGAAATCATTTCAACGGACGGAGATGTTATTCGGAAACAACCGTCTTGCCAAGGAAAACGCTCACCAAGGAGAAATAAGTGCCATTTTTTACCCAACCGCTGGATATGCAGATATTCATTCTGGCTAACCATATTATGCGCAAACACTGGCTGGATATTGCAATGCCCCTGCTTTCCTCTGCTGCCCTGCTTTGGACCATCATCGCACTGGTAACAATCTTCGGTGTCTGGAAAAAGGGATCAAAATTTCTAGTCATAATTCTGCTTATATCCGCCACCATGGGGCTGACTGACTTTTCTACTAATCTTATCAAGAAATCCATCGGCAGGGTCCGCCCACTCAACTCTGTAGCGCTTACTTATTTCAAAGAAGATGGTAAATGGCAGCGCAGACCGCTTGATTATACACAAACCAAAGAACGCGGTAACTCCTACCCGTCTGCACACGCCGCAAACACTATGGCCTTTGCGGTCATGATCATGTTTTTCTTCCGTAAGCTTAGGCCGTGGATGCTCTTTCTGCCCATCGGTGTCGGCTATTCCCGCCTCTATCTGGGCAAGCACTTTCCCACTGATGTCATGGCCGGATGGACCTTGGGGGCATGTGTTGCCGTTTCAGTCTGGCTACTCTGGAGTTACTGGCTAAAATACAAATTGCCGGAAAAATACAGACCGTAAAATAAAAGCAAAAAAACGACTTGAACCAGAGTGTTCAAGTCGTTTTTTATAAGAGGTAGAGGAAGATAAAAATTACCGGGCTGGCTAAAAAAGTTACCCACAAGACAATTTACAATTATTTTCAGCCAGTCCGGTGAGAAATTTTGTCCGGGATTCCAGGGGATATACGGAATCCCGGACACGTAGGAAGGAAGGAGTTTTCAACTAGATTCCCGGAACCGGAAACCTTGAGCAGAAAGATTCAATTTCCGACCGGGTGGTGGCGGCCAGATTTTTATCTTCAGGATTTCGGAGGATGGTGGTGATCCAACCCGCCAGTTTGACCATATCGGCCTCTTTCATGCCACGGGAGGTGGCTGCGGGAGTTCCGATTCTGATTCCGCTGGGTTTAAGGGGAGGATTAGGATCATCGGGAATGATCTGCTTGTTGGTGGTGATAGCCACTTCGTCGAGAAGTTCTTCGGCAATTTTGCCATTGATGCCGTAGCTCTTCTCGGTATCGAGAACCATCATGTGATTGTCTGTACCACCGGTGACAAGGGATGCACCGGATTTCAGCAGCTCATCCGCCAAAGTTTTTGCATTAAGCAGTACCTGCTTTCCGTACTCTTTAAATTCCGGCTCAAGTGCTTTTTTGAGAGTAACCGCAATACCTGCTATGGTATTCATATGCGGCCCACCCTGAAGACCGGGGAAGACAGCCTTATCAATTCTGGCGGCGAATTCCTTTTTACAAAAAATCATACCGCCGCGGGGACCGCGCAGGGATTTGTGTGAGGTGGAAGTAACTACATCGAAACCGAAATCAAATGGGTTGCGGAGAACATCGGCAGCAATGAGTCCGCCGTAGTGGGAAGCATCTGTCATGGTGATGGCCCCGACTTCATCGGCAATTTTCTTGAAAGCGGCATAATCCAGGTCGCGGGGGTAGGAAGTGTACCCGCAAAGGATCATTTTCGGTTTGTGTTCAAGGGCTGTTTTGCGCAGCTCGTCAAAGTCAATGCTACCGTCAACAGGATCGGTTTTATAGCGAATGAAATTAAAAAGCTTACCCATGAAGGAAACCGGAGCACCGTGAGTAAGATGCCCACCATGGGAGAGATCCATGGCCAGAATAGTGTCGCCGGGTTCAAGAAGGCCGAGATATACAGCCTGATTCATTGGAGAACCGGAAAGTGGCTGCACATTGGCATGCTCGCAACGAAAGACCTGCTTTGCCCGTTCACGAGCAATGTCTTCGATGGTATCGGTGAATTCTTGCCCACCGTAATAACGTCTGCCGGGGTAACCTTCGGAGTATTTGTTGGTAAAAACACTGCCGAGGGTGCAGAGCACTTCGGGGTAGGTGTAATTTTCTGAGGGAATTAATTCAATACCAGCTCTCTGGCGTGATTCCTCGCCGGAAAGAGCATTGAAGATTTCAGGATCGTTTTGCTGGAGAAAATTTCGATATTGCTGCATGGGCACTCCTTATGATTCACCTCATGGAGAGGCAAGGATGCACGTCTTGAAAAAGACGAGGCCCAGGCGAGCGGCTGGTAAAATAAATTCCGTGTTTCCCTGTGGTTAATTCCACATTACATCGCCAGTTGCACGGAATGTGTATTCAAAAAGCTGGTCTATGACTAGCAACAGATTTATGCTCTGTAAACAACTTTTTCAAATTTAGATTAAATTTCCGGTTCGCCAAGCTTGTAGCGAATGCGTAGAACGCCATCCTCAAAGCTGTGAGAAACCATGCTAAACATACCTATTTCATTAGTATTATCGACATGTTCACCGATACATGGACAGAGATCAAAGTCGCCGATATTTACCACTCTAACCTCGGTCACCCCTTCCGGCAGACGAGTCAGATTAAAACGTTCGTCAGCCTCCTGAAGACTGATCATCCGTTCAGTAACTTCCAGAGCAGACGAAATCGCTTCGTTAACGGACTGCTCAATTTCAGCTGCTTCGGCGTCTGTAAGCCCGCGCTCAAATTTGTAATCGCACTTGGATTTCTTTTTGTTGATGTGTGCGCTGAAGCAGCGGTCACAACCAAATTTACGCACCATAACCTGATTCAGAATGTGCTCCGCAGAATGCATGCGGGGCTTATATTGCTTTGCCATATCGAGTGTATCCTTTGCTTTTGTTCGCAGAAACCCTATTCCAAATCAAAACTCAGCTCAAGCTTCATCTGACACCTTCGCAAACCATTCAGCTAATCCTGCCGCTGCTCGCGATATTCAAACGCAAAAGTTCATTTGTAGACAAAACTACTCCCAAGCCAGCGACGCTGCTTCCAACAAACGGATAAACTCAGCCATTGCAGGAGAAATCCATTTGTCTTTATGATGGACTATTTGAACCCGCACCGGATCAATAGATTTCCATGGAATTGCGCGCAGTTTACCGACTTCCAGCTCTTTGCGCACGACCACCTCCGGCAGAAATGACACCCCGAGATTACAGAGTAGATACTGCTTAATAACTTCTACACTCGCGGTTTCAATTATATTCCCGGTTTCGATCCCCTGCTTTGCCAGCAACTGCGCAAATATTTCCCGGTAACAACAACCTGCTTCTGTATACAAAATTGCATGTGCCGGGGAATTGATCAACTCATCTGCCGGGTATTCCTGTGGAAGAACCACGCACATAGGTTCATCAAAAATCGATCTGCATACCAGTTCATCCTCCTCGACCACCCTGTCCAACAGGATTGCCATATCAAGTTTTCCTTCACGTAAAAGCCTACGCATAACCGGACAAATGGAATTCTGCATAATGATATCCACACCGGGATAAAGTAATTTGTATTCCTTAATAACAGGTGAAAGACGGTAAAGCATGGTTGATTCAGGAACACCGATGCGCAATGGTCCTGCTGGTTCCCCCACTTCTTGTTTCAATGCACAAAGGTCATCATATCCGGCCAGAAGAGGCAACACCATATGGTAAAGCTGTTCTCCGAAGGAATTCAGTACCACCCGTTTGCCGAGTCGATCAAAAACAGGACGTTCATAAAATTCCTCAATGGCCCTAACATGGGAAGTCACTGAAGACTGAGCATAATTCAGAACTTGCGCAGCCTTACTAAAACTGCCCTGCTCAACAATTTCTTTAAATGACACCAGCTGGCGAATTTCCATATCAACCTCCTGCCAACAGCCTTATCGATTTTAATGAACATTTCAATCTGAATATTCAGTTTTTAAAATAATGCGAGAGCTAGTACGCTTAACTCACAAAAATAAAGGATAGTAAAAATGACAGACAAACAGATGGGACCGGTACAGTTAGGCGGACTGCTGGCCGGAGCACTCCTTGGGTCCGGCATAATCCTGCTTCCGCCCATGGCAGAAGCTAGACTGGGAGAATGGTCAGTAACAGCTTGGCTGGCTATTCTGGTGCTAGGCGCTATTTTTGCTTCGATATTCGCACGGCTGGCTATGGCCTATCCAGGATCGGAAGGGGTACCTATTGCTATCAGGAAAGCTTTCGGCAAAAAGGCCGGACAACTGGCAACCAACTACATTATCTGCGCAGTCTGCGTCGGTCCAGTGGCAGTTCTCATGACTGCGGCAGAAGCCATAACCACCTCCTTTGCCCTGCCAAAAGAACAAAATCCGACATTTGCGGCGATTCTGCTTATCCTAAGTTGCTTTATTCTCATGCGTAGAGTCACTTTCGTGAGCACAATCTCCCTGATTGCCAGCATTCTTATCGGGGTTATCCTCATCAGCGGCAGCATCGCCAGCATCATTATTGCCCCCGTAAGCCCGATCCCCTCAACACCAGCGGACATACCGGCTTTAGGGTCAACTCTGCTGCTCATATTCTGGGCTATTATAGGTTGGGAAATCATTGGTAATTACTCAATGGAAGTACGTAATCCCAAACGCACAATTCCGCTGGCAACTATCATCGCAGTATGTATGATCAGCGTAATATACCTGCTCGCTGGCTGGGCCATGCACAGCGTCAGCAACGGACACGCCGAACCTGCAAATGTATCGCGGATTGTGACACCCCTGTTGGGAAATTACGCTGATTTTTCAATCATGGTTGTGACCTGCGCCCTCTGCATATGTACCTACCTGATGATTGTCGGCGGGATTTCAAGGCTGCTGGCCAGTCTTGCTGAGCAAAGAAAGCTGCCGCGAGTACTGACTCGTACAAACAGCAATGGATCACCCTGCATCGCCATCACATTGTTCTTTTGCATACATCTGGTGGATATTTTGCTGCTGCACACAGGTTTTCTAAGTCTTGGGGATATTGTAGCTTTTGCAAACGTCTTTTTTATTTCCAATTCGCTGGTTGCCGTAGGAGCCGCCATGAAAATATTCAAATCAGCTGCCGTAAGTATTCCCTGCTTTATTCTTTGTATAGGTTTCATCTGTCTGCTTGCATTTTCGTCTATCTGGCCACTGGGCTTAATGCTTGGGATAAGCGCACTCACCTTGGGCTATAAGAAACCGGAAAAACACTGCATACGCTGAAAAATAAAAGAGCCGCGACCGGATATCCGGCCACGGCTCTTTCATAATCAGTTTTCTCTAATCGCGTACTTAAGCGAACTTACGCTTTACAAATCCGACAACTCCAAGACCACCGAGCATCAGGAGCGCTGCTCCCGGAATCGGAGTGGGCGCGGTGGGAGAAGCAGAAACCACCTTCAGGTTGTACGATACAAGCTGAGTGTACTTTCTGTTATTAGCCATATTGTAAGCATCTTCATAGACCTGCTGAACAACAGAACCTACTCCAAAAGTATTAGGATCAATACCCCAGGCATTCACATATACAGAGGACTTATCATTGGCTGCCCGTGTCTGGTAGGAAAAATTATCCATATAATTTTTCTTATCCACAGGAGCGCCATCAAGCATACCTGAATACAAACCAGCGTAAGAAGTATTCCACTTATTCATAACATGTCCATTGCCAATAGTCGTGGTCCCGGACTTACTTGTATCAATCATAATGACATAACGGACTGTGTCGCCAACAGAGATCCCGGCAGATCTTGCAAGACCGCCATTATCATTAACCTGGTTAACAGTCCCTTCCAATGTATAATACATCGATGCCGATGCCACTGCCGGCATAGCCAGCATAACAAGCACCAATAAAATATTCATAATCTTCTTCATGTTATTTACCTCCACCTTTTTCCCTACCTTATAAATAACCTAAGCACATACAACTGTCAACGAGTATAATTATCATTAAGCTCTCATGAACGAGAATAACCCCATTCAGTCAGTATATATGTCAATAAGACCATACTACAAATGTATACATTAAAACAAAAAAAACAACCATGGATGTCGGAAAAAATGACCCTATCTGCGTTATCTAGCAATTATTCTGCCAAACAAAAAATCCCGGAGAAATTAACCCTCCGGGATTTTATAATCATTTGACCAGCTCAGCTGCTTAGACCTGAAATTCTCCGGATCTATATATTAGCACCTCACTGCCGTCTTTGAGAGTGGCATAAACGCTCTTATCCTGAGTATTTACCAGATCCCAGTGCAGAGCGGAAGTATTGTAACCGAGTTCTTCTTTCAGCGTCTCATTCAGCTCGGCCTGATCTCCGGCGTAGGTGTCTGCATAAGAAGAGCCGACGGCAACATGGCAGTTGCCGAATTCTCCACCGTAGTTTTCATCATAAAGAGTATTCGCCATGAACTTGTCAATTCTGGAGAAACGCCGATCAGTCAAAGAAAACTCCCCAAGTTTGGAAGCGCCTTCGTCCATTGCCAACTGTTTTTTGACGAACTCTTCACCTTCCTTAGCTGTAATTTCCCTGGCAACGCCATTTTCGAAGACGATACGCACTCCTTCGACATAGTTACCGGAACGGTAGGAAGGCTGGTCCGCATAGTAAACACCAGAAGTTCCACGCCAATCAGGGGAAATAAACAGCTCGAAACTGGGAATATTATGCCCTGAAACGCCGATCCACTGACGGAGATCACCGTGTTTCACGGTCAAATCCATATCCTTGGAAACGACGCGGTAGGATTCAATATCCAGACTATTCAACCAGTCTTTAACTTCGGAAGCCTTATCGAAGACGCCCTTCCAGCAGGCGGCAGGATCTTCTTCATCAAGATAGCAGGCTTTTACGACCTGCGCGGTAAACTCTTCCAAAGAAAGTCCGGCAGACTGTGCAAGCGCCTTTGTGGGATAGGAGCAAAGTGTCCAGCCCAGCTCACCGCCCTGCTCACGTTTTTCCATAATATCGCGCAGAAATTTACGGGCCACCGCACACTTGCCCATGCGGGAAGGATCGACACCGGCCAGATGGGTGAGGGAAGAAGGGGCCAGCAATACGATAAGACCGTTCAACCCTTTGGTGAATTCTTCTTCACCGGGAGCAATGTATCTCAGTTGATCGTCATTGCCGTCACCGTAAAAACTCTTTTCCATTTCCGGAGTCAGGGTCATCCTCGGGACAGGATTCAACCCTTCAGCAATAAGACGTTTAAACACGGCTTCTGCGAGAGGCAGTGCTTCCGCTTCATACCGGACCATTATCAGGTCGCCTTTCTCATAAGGCTTGGTGCGGGCAGTAGTAAGCCCCCACCACAGGGCTTCAACATATTTATCAAGCTGTTCTTTTGTCAGCATAAGAAACTCCTTTGGTCAGCACATTTTTTTTCGTTAAAATCAGTCATTAATTCAATGTCAGGCTAATGTCATCACTAATGGAATATTAAATGTTATCATGAATTGAAAATCATAATCTTTGCTTGAAAATCATAATCTATATAATTAGGATGTTTCTTGTACTTTTTAGTACTTGGCTTCTTGACATGAGGATGGCTTGTGGATATCCACTTTTCAATAGCCCTGAGTCGGGGTCAATGCCGGTAACATCCGGTCAAATCCTAATTGTTAAAGACTGCGTAGCCTGTCGGCTTTTGTACGCAGGCTACCAGAGGCTAAAAAAATCAATCTTTTTGGAGGGTAACTCTATGAGCTACGTTATCACAATTGATACTGACAAGTGTAACGGCGACGGCGAATGCGTTGATGTATGTCCTACCGAAGTTTACGAACTTCAGGACGGCAAAGCAGTAGCTGTTAACGAAGACGAATGCCTCGGTTGTGAATCCTGTATCGAAGTTTGCGAACAGGATGCTATCACCATCGAAGAGCAGTAAGAAACTCTTCTTCAGTGAAGTTTTAAAGGCGGGAATCAGGGTCTATCCCAGATTCCCGCCTGCTCTTTAATTAAAGGTCAACGAATTTTGCATATTCAGCGGACCAGCCTGCCGGAGCCGGATTTTATTTTCTCCTTCCCCTCTCTCCTTCCCATTTTTATGCGCCCCCGGAACGCAGCTGCGCCGCACGATTGGACAACCATGCGGGACATGGTCCAATAAAATCATTAATTATTTTCATGCAGCCAATTGACTGCTGAACAATAATACTTAGCTTATACGAGTTTGGGCGGAACTTTCCGTCAAAGCTCTGAACATATTTTTCACGGAGGTTTTGCTTTGGAGTTCAAAGAAATTTTTCAAAAATATGAAGCTCTTGTCGCGGAAGTAGACAAGACTTTTAATAAGATATCCGAACAGACAGAAGAAGGCATCAACTGTGCAAAAGGTTGCAGCGAATGTTGCCACGCACTCTTCGATCTGACCCTTGTTGAAGCGATCTACATAAACCGCAAGTTCAACGAAAAATACAGCGGTATGGAACGCTCCACAATCATGCAGGAAGCGGATAAAGCGGACAGACTGATCCACAAAGTCAAAAGAAGGGCTTTCAAGGCCAGCCAGTCCGGTGCCTCCACAGCAGAAATCCTCAAGGAAGTTTCCATGTCGCGGGTTAAATGTCCGTTCCTGAAAGAAAGCAACCTTTGCGCTCTTTACGATTTCAGACCACTGACCTGCCGCATTTACGGTGTCCCCATGAATATCGGCGGTCAGGCTCACTCCTGTCAGAAATCAGGCTTCACTCCTGGCAAAGCATACCCCACCATCAACATGGACACCCTGCAGTCAAAACTGATGCAGCTCAGTGAAGAGCTGGCCGCTTCCATCAACTCATCCTTGAAGGAACTCCCGGGAGTCCTGGTTCCTCTGTCCATGGCCCTGCTGACCGATTACACACCGGAATACCTCGGTGCCAACACCGGCGACAAAGTGGAAGAAACCCCGGCCCCGGCTGCTGAATCTTCCGAAACATGTGGAACTTGCGACAAAGACAAGTCTGCATGCGCCAGCTGCAACTATTCTGTAGAATTAGGTGCAGTCACTAAGTAACCAGCACAGGAGAATCTGATGGGCACACTTACCCAGGAAGAAATTGAAGAACAAAAACGATACATGTACGACAAACTTTCACCGCGCAGGCGCAAATTTGTCGACAAGATCGGATATGAGGAATGGGAGCCCTTCGCTAAACCTTTTGATCCCATCGACCTGCGTAAGGACATAACAGGAAGAACTTCGCAGCAGCTTTGTGAAGAATTCATCCGTGAAGTCCACGCTAGCCGAAACTCCGAGTACGCACAGGCAGCTGCCGAATTCGGTGTCATGCTGGTCATGAACTTCGAAAAAGTACGACCCATTTATGACTTTTGTGTCTGGTATGACGAACTGCTCAAAAAAGAAGGTAAGAGCATTTAAGCTTTTCCTGTTGCCACAGCCAAGTGATAATGACTTAAACTTTTATAAATATCAGAGGTTTTTCCATGCAGAAATTTGATAATATTGATGATTATATTGCGGATCTTAAAAAGAAAAAAGAAGCCAGCCCCACCTGTAGTAATACCCGTTACAACCTCGGCGTTGCACATCTCGCAAAAAGAGATTTCATGGAAGCTGAGCGGGAATTCCTCGTAGCAATCGACGAATCTCCCAAAATGGCGGAAGCATACGTGCAGCTCGGCGGTATAGCAATGCAGCGTGGTGACCTTGAAGGCTGTCTGCGTTACAATATTACCGCAACCCAGCAGCGTCCTTTCTTTGCTGTCCCCTGGGGAAATATCGGCTATGTATACATGGAACAGGGAGAAACCGATAAAGCTATCAAAGCTCTAAAGCGCGCCATTAAGTACGACCCCAACTTCGTACAGGCCCTCTCCACTCTCGGCGCTGCCTACTTTAACGAAGGTGAACTCGACGACTGTATCGAAGTCTGCGAAAAAGCCCTTAAACTGGCTGATAACTTCGGACCTGCATGGAACAACCTTGCTCTCTGCTACACCGAAAAAGAAGACTTCAAAAAAGCTATCGAGTGCGTTGATAAAGCCATTGAAACCGGCTTTGACGTTTCTGAAGACTTCCTCAAGGAACTCGAGCAGTACCGCTAGAACAAGATTTAGAATGCCTCAATATAAGGCTCTCCGGTTTCTATGCCGGAGAGCCTTTTTATTTAAAAAACAAAATTCAAGCAGCTACTCCCCCCTCGTAAATAAAAACGAATTATGCTAATATGGCGTAAAAGTAATTTGATGCAAAAAACACGGCACACTGAGCACGTCTGCCTTTAGCGATCCACTCCATAACGGCATTACCGGATTCATATGCATAACGCAGTTGACTTACTCACCTTCGGCGGCATCGTCTGCTTCATTATCGCCATTCTGCACATTGTAATAATTGTTGCAGGCCCCAAGGCTTACCGATATTTCGGGGCTGGAGAAGATTTAAGCAAGCTTGCGGAAAAAAACTCGCCTATACCTGCATTATTGACCGCCTTTATAGCAACAGTCATAGCGGTATTCGGCCTGTACGCATTTTCCGGTGCCGGAAAATTCGTAAGGCTCCCACTGCTGGGTCCGATACTGGTCATTATCGGATCAATCTTCAGTTTCAGGGGGTTGGTTCTGCCTGTCCAGCTTTTCGGCCTGCTTAAAAATCCACACAAGGCGGACACAAAAGAAATACTGTTTTCGCTGATAGCATTGGTCACCGGAGCCTGCATTCTTTTCGGCACGACTCTAAACTGGAACTTCATTTTTCAAGGCTGAGAGCTGTTACGGAAAACCAGAGGGACATAACCTTTATACATCACAACAAGCCTAAAAAACAATTTTCATATCTGCCGAGAATTATGGACAAAGCTGGCGGCAATCTGTAAATTGTAACAAAAGAGATCCTGCCGATATGCAGGTTACAATCAGCTGAAATAAACTGTTAACTATTGTTTTTTTATATTTCTTTGATATTCTTGACTGGTACACACAAATTCGGAGGATTAAATGGCACTCAGCAAATTAGCAGGACAACCCGCACCGGCGGAAATCCTGGAAAACATACCTAGATTAGTATCAGCTTACTACGCAATAAAACCTGATCCTTCCGTTGATTCCCATCTGGTAGCATTCGGGACCTCCGGGCACAGAGGTTCTTCTCTTGACGGCTCTTTCAACGAAGACCATATTTGCGCCATCGCCCAGGCAATCAGCGAATATAGAAAGTCCATGGGCTTCACCGGTCCTCTCTTCATGGGTAAGGACCCCCACGCACTCTCTGAGCCGGCACAGATTTCTGCTCTTGAAGTTTTTGCTGCAAACGATGTAACCGTGCTGCTGAACGATAAAGGTTACACACCTACACCGGCTATATCCCACGCAATTCTTGCCTACAATAAAGGACGCAAAGACGGTTTTGCTGACGGAGTTGTAATCACACCGTCCCACAACCCCCCGCGAGACGGAGGCTTTAAGTACAACCCACCCAGTGCCGGTCCGGCAGGAACAGCCATCACCCGCACTATTCAGGACCGTGCCAATGAAATCCTCAAAAACGGCCTCAAAGATGTTAAACGCATACCCTTCAGCCGTGCCCTCGCCGCTGACACAAGTAAAGAATTTGATTTCATCACGCCGTATGTGAATGATCTTGAAAACATACTGGACATGGAAGCTATCGCTTCTGCCGGGCTCAGCATCGGCGTAGATCCTCTCGGTGGTGCGGCAATTGATTACTGGGAACCCATTGCCGAAAGATACGGCCTGAACATGATCGTGGTGAACAAGAAGGTCGATCCTGCGTTCTCTTTCATGCACGTGGACAAAGACGGCAAAATCCGTATGGATTGTTCCTCGCCATATGCCATGGCAGGTCTCATTGAACTTAAAGACAAATACGATATTTCTTTTGCCAATGACCCTGATACCGACAGGCACGGTATTGTCACCAAAAGCCGCGGACTAATGAACCCTAACCATTATCTGGCCGTAGCAATTGAATATCTCTACAAACACAGACCGCTGTGGAGTGACAAACTGACTGTCGGCAAGACCCTTGTTTCCAGCTCCATGATCGACCGAGTGGCGAACTCCATTAACCGTCCGCTTATGGAAGTCCCGGTCGGCTTTAAGTGGTTCGTCGAACCGCTTCTGGACGGAACCTGCGGCTTTGGTGGAGAAGAGAGTGCCGGTGCATCCTTCCTGCGCAAAGACGGAACCGTATGGACTACCGATAAAGACGGTATCATCATGAACCTGCTGGCCGCAGAAATAACCGCTATAACCGGCAAAGATCCCGGGGAGCACTACACCGCACTTGAAAAAGAGTTCGGTCATCCGGTATATAAACGCATTGATACTCCGGCCACTGAAGAACAGAAGAAAGCATTCAGCATTCTTACCCCGGATATGGTCAAAGCGAAGACTCTTGCCGGGGAAACAATCGAAGAACGCCTTACAGCAGCTCCCGGAAACGGAGAGGCCATAGGCGGACTCAAGATTGTCACCGAGCATGGCTGGTTCGCCGCTCGCCCTTCGGGAACAGAATCAATTTACAAGATTTACGCGGAATCATTCAAAGGTCTTGCGCATCTGGTGGCCATTCAGGAAGAAGCCGCCAAGATCGTCAATGCGGCCTTTGAAGTGGCTCTTAAGTAAACAACAAAACAGAAATAAAAAAGAGCAGCCAGCTAAACGCAGGCTGCTCTTTTTTTATTTATCAGACAAATATAAATTTATTTTCTCAGCTCGGCACAAACCTTAGCTGCTTCAGCTTCAAAAAAAGCGAGCTGCTCATGCACACCGCTCAAATCTTCATCGATCAGATTTTTCTCCAGAAGAATAGCTGCTTCACGGGCACGTGGTGCACAAATTGCGGCACAGCTGCTTTTCATAGTGTGCACAATTCTGCGTGCCATACTAGTATCTTTGCCAAGCGCTTCTTTAAGAGTAAGAATCTCGTCCTGCACATCCTTCAAAAAGAGGGAGCAAAGCTCTGCGTACAGCTCAGTATCGCCCTGATACATGGCCGCCGCTTTTTCACGGTCGACAACTTTCACTGAGCTGACTGTTGGTTCTACGGCTTTGCGCACATCAACAGTGCCTCCACTCATGACACGGAAAATTGTTTCCTGCAGAGACAGATATTGAACGGGCTTGGCTATATAGCTATCCATTCCGGCCTTCGCACACCGATCCTTGACGCCCGACATGGCATGTGCAGACATGGCGATAATTGGGATATTTCGTGCGGCATCACCTGACTTTCCCTCACGGATAGCTTTCGCAGCACTGAATCCATCCATTTCAGGCATCTCAAGATCCATCAGAACCAGATCAACATCAATCCCCGAAAGCATACTGACCGCTTCAATGCCGTTGGATGCCACCTGTACGGTATGCCCCATCTTTTCCAGCAGACTTGTAGCCACCAGCACATTGATGGGATTATCTTCCACTAGCAGAATGGAGTGTTCAGAAACGTCTTCCGCACTCTCGAGAAGGCTTTCCCGGGAGCTTACCAGATTAGAGGGGTCACCAGTCTTGAGTACAACGGAAAAAGTGAAAACACTTCCGCATCCTTCGGAGCTGTTCACTCCGAGTCTGCCTCCCATCATTTCGACCAGTTCGCGGGAGATGGCCAGGCCGAGACCTGTTCCCCCAAATTTACGAGTTGTGGAATCATCGGCCTGCCTGAAGCTTTCAAAAATCAAGGACTGTTTATCTTCAGGGATACCTATGCCGGTATCACGGACCGCAACCTGCACAACTTCTTTTCCTGCTTCTGAATCTTCCTCAAGCTTACTTACCTGAACAAAAACACCGCCCTGCGAGGTAAATTTAATGGAATTGCCTATAAGGTTAAACAAAATCTGTTTCAAACGAACCTGATCACCGCAAACAGCTTTGGGTACATCATCGTCAATATCAATACTAAGCACCAACCCTTTATCACGCGCCTGCTGATCCATGCTTTTAACGACACCAAGCAGCGCATCTCCGAGGCTGAAATCACTTTCTTCAAGAGTCAGCATCCGGGCTTCTACTTTTGATAAATCAAGGATATCATTAATCAAGGTAAGCAATTGATCGGCGGAAACTTTTACAAGCTCAAGATTCTCAGTCTGTTTTGCGGAAAGATCAGAGCGCAAGGTAAGATCGGTCATGCCGATAATCGCATTTAGAGGAGTGCGGATTTCGTGACTCATGGACGCCAGGAAACTGGACTTGAAACGATTAGCCTTTTCAGCTACATCGCGGGCTCTGATAATCTCCCGTTCCATTGCCTTCCGCTCAGTAATTTCAATAAATGAAGCGACAGCACCTCCGGAGTCACCCTGCATAGGCGTAACTTCCAACAGATACCAGCAAGGTTTATCATTACTCTCAAAAGAGTACTCACAAGAAAACATCTTGCGTTTTCCATCAACCACGGAGCGCACGCCATCCATTAATTTGCTCAAGGAGCCGCGCAAAAAGCCGGAGGAAGAAATCGCTTCCTCAAAATCAATACCGCCAAGCCCCTCTTCGCTTGTGCCCGGCACAAAAATTTTGCGCCATGAATCATTAGCTGCAATAATCTTCATGCGGGGATCGAGCACTGCAATCTTAGCAGACATGGAAGCCAAAACGGAACTGAGCTGCTCCTCTCGATCAATTAATTTGCGGTTGGCAACATCAAGCTGACGGGACTGTAGAAGTGTGTTCTCATAAGTTGCCAGTAAAAGATGGAAAACCTGACTGAAATCAGCTTTTAAAACGTGTTTCTCACCCTGAAATTCAAAATCCACCTCTTGGGTGGTGGAATTCTCTGACTCAAAATATTTGCTCTTCAGGACCGACTCAATACGGGAAATCAGAAAATCTTCATCATAGGGTTTGGTCACAAAATTTGTGGCCCCGCTTTTCAGTCCCTTGATGATATCCCCCGGCTCTGAAAGACTGGTCAACAATATAACCGGGACATTTTCGTAACGCACATTTTCCCGGATTTTTTCACAAAGCTCATAGCCATCCATACCGGGCATAACCACATCACTGATGACTAGATCAACGTCCTTTTCCTCCAGCACGCCAAGGGCTTTTTCACCGCTGGAAACAAGCGAAACCTGAAATCCCCTTTCCAATAGGATGTATTCCAGTTTAACCGCTTGCGTCAGACTGTCTTCGACGACCAGAATATGATTACTATCCACTACTTATCCTCCGACACCTCTAAAAAAAGCTTGCATAGATGCCTCCCTATGTTGCCAATAGGTAAAACGGCCAGCGCAGCACCTAACTTAACAGCCTCCCCCGGCATTCCAAAAACAATTGAACTGTCTTTATCCTGAGCAATGGTATATCCGCCACGACGCTTAATCTCAAGCAGTCCGTCAGCACCGTCGCGCCCCATTCCGGTCAGGAGAACCCCGACTACAGATGAGCCTAGATTACGGGCGGCAGAATGGAAAAGAACGGAAACTGATGGTCTTATCTCATTTACATTCGGAGCATCGTTCAACAAGACGCGTTTATCGGCTGAAAGTTCTGTATGAAAACCTTCCGGCGCAAAATAAACCACACCGGACCGTAGGAAATCACCATGTGCTGCAAGCCTGACATCATGCCCGGTGTTGTTTTTCAACCAGCTGACCATCCCTTCGGTAAAACCGGAAGACATATGCTGTACGATTAAAATAGGCGCCGGAAATTCATGGGGCAGAGACATAAGTATTTCTTTAATGGCCTGCGGCCCCCCTGTAGAAGCTCCAATACATATGACTTTATCTTTGACAGGAAAGGAAGGTGGGCTGAACTCACGGGCAGCAGGAAACGGACTATTCATTTCCCTGCCACTTCTGAATCTGCTCTTGCGTTTAACAACCTTGACTTCAGACATCAGTCTCGCGGAGAGGATAATCTCCTGCATCAGCTCTTCAAAATTGTCATTCTTCAGGCCGGGCTTATCATGAAAAGCAAGGGCTCCGGTATCAATCAACCGGAATCCTATTTCCGCGTCAGAAGCGCTATATACGGCACTTACAATTACGATGGGAACCGGAGTCTCCTCCATGATCATGCGTGTAACCCTGAAGCCATCACAATCGGGAAGGTTCACGTCCATGGTCACCACGTCCGGCTTTAAGTCCCGGACCATGCGCAAGGCAGAGTAGCCGTCTTCGGCACAGCCGACCACTTCAAAATCATCCTCGCGCTCAAACAGATCTGCAAACATGGTGCGGACAGTTGCCGAGTCATCAACTATCAAAACCTTGATCACTTATCATTTGCTCCTATCGGGAAAAAACAACTCATACACAGGGGAGATATCACCTACACTCTAATTAACCTATCTGCAAATCTACAACTATTATACCCCACGCAACAATAGAATTATAAAAATAAATTCTATATTATCCTGCAAGACGCGAGATTACATCCAGCAAGTTGCCCTGATCAAAATCTGATTTGATAATATATGCATCCGCACCGGCCTCTACTCCGTGCTCCCGATCTTTTGGAGACCCCAATGACGTAACCAGAATGATCGGCAGGCTTGAACAGCTGTCCATTTTCCTAACCTTGGAAGTCAAAGTAAAACCGTCCATATGCGGCATCTCCACATCAGAGACAAGAACGTCCGGAATGGAATCCTCTATCTTCTGCAAGGCGTCAAGCCCGTCTATGGCGGTAATAACATGGTACCCGGCTGCTTCGAGGACATTTTTAAGCAGCATACGCGAAGTTATTGAATCCTCTGCCACAAGCACGGTTTTAACTCTCTTTCTCTCCTGCCTGTGTACTGCCGACCGAACCCGGCCACTGGCATGGATGGTCAAGGCACTGCGAACCATATCAGGAGAGTGCAATATGGGAGCAAGTTCTCCAGAACCAAGCATCGAAAAACCGGAGACATTACGAACCCTTCTCAATAAGGGACCCATTCCTTTGGACATAACTTCCTGCTCACCGTGCAGATCATCAACACTGATAGCCACGCTTTTTCTGCCTTTGCCCATAACAAGGACCGCGACAGCATCAGCTTTATTCTCCTTATGCTCCAATTCCAAAATATCATCCAGCCTCACCAGCGGAAGAGGCCTTCCGAAAGCAAAAACTGTCTCCTTTCCACCGGTAGTGAGAATATCATGCTGACGCACGAGCATAACTTTACGGATGCCGGATTTAGGGACTACGCACAACCTCCCGGCAGACTCCACAACAATTCCCCTGAATGAAGTCAGGGCAACCGGAATATTGAGGACAATCCTGAGTCCTTTTCCCTTGGGACTGGCTAGAATTATACTTCCGCCAAAAGATTCAATCTTATCACGGACAATAGCCATTCCCAAGCCACGTCCGGAAATATCTGTTATAATTTCACTGGTCGACATACCGGAAATAAAAATAAGTTCCAGCGCGGAACGCCGGTCCATTTTTTCCGCTTCCTCGGCTGAAATCAGCCCCCGGCTAACTGCGACAGCCTTCAACCGCTCCTGATTGATTCCCCGCCCATCGTCACTGTAAACAATTTTGACCACATCGCGGTCTGTCTTTGTAATGGAAAAATTAATACTTCCAGCCTGAGATTTTCCTCTGGCTAGCCGCTCCTCATTGGGTTCTATTCCGTGGTCAATGGAATTTCTAATCATGTGCATTAGCGGATCATGAAGCATTTCAAGGATACGGCGGTCAATCCGAACATTTTCCCCGCTGACTTCAAGGCGGCACTCCTTACCCTGCTCCAGACTCAAATTACGGACCATATGCGGAAAAACTTCCAGCAAAGAGGAAAATGGCAATAGCATTGAATCCTTAAAATCATTAAGCAAAGCATCAACCTTGGAAGTAAGATCCCACTCCGCTTTACGGGCTGAAGCATTCAGTAATTCGATCTTTTTGGAAAAACCTTCCAAAAAATCCGTTATCTGCCCCTGCAGCTTTACCTCATCTTCGGACACTTCTGAAGTGAGTCCTTCACTATAGCTGCTAAAAAGATTTAAAAAACTCTTGAAAGAATTACCTAATTCAGAAATTTCCCTGACCCTGTTTTTCTGAGAATTACGCGACGAAATCAATTCTTCGGTCTGCAAAAGCAGACCGGTCAGAGAAGAAGAACTGACCCTGACCGTATCGCCCATACCTGCTGACAAATGGGCATTATCACTTTTCTTGGATTCTAATCCCGACTCCTGCCGAGATTTTTGTTCGCGTTCATGTACTTCTGGTTGAACGGCATCGGATGAAGCAACAGCGCCCTGCTCTGCACCATAATTAGCAAGGTTACTATTCTTTTTGACAGCAGCAGGACCAGGAACGGAATTATCGTCTTTCTCAATCTGAACGGGAGACTCAGTCATCTCCTTCATCCGCGAAATGGCAAGCAACATCTGCGGGGAAGCAGAAGCATCAGCGGAATCATCCTCATCCCGCAAAAGGTCCTCCAAAATATCAAGCCAACCCAGCATGAGTGAACATGTTTTGGAAGAAGGGGTCAGCTCCTGTTTTTTCAGTACAGAGAAAAAAGATTCAAACGTCTGACAGAAATCTTCCACCAAGATCAAACCTACTGCCCTTGCAGCCCCCTTCAGGCTGTGCAGCTCGCGGTATGAGGACTCGACAACCAAAGCAAGATCTTCCCTGCTGCATCCTTTTTCCAAACGCATAAAATCCGAGGAAAGCACACGCATCCGGTCGGAGCTCTCTCCCCTGAACGCATTAAGCAGCCTCTGCTTCAGGTCACCACTGATCTTGGACATACCAACCCCCAGTATTCTCCTTAAAAACTAACTGATGCTGCCCACAAACTCATTGACTATCAACGATTCATCATGCAAAAACGCCGACCCATCCAACACAATCCTTCTATCTCCGGTAATGCCGAGGCAATATTCAGAAATTCGGTCATCACCAGAAGGCAGACTCTTGATATCCGTATTCAAAATACGGTTGACTCCAATTATTTCATCAACTGCAAGGCAAAATTCAGCATCACCACTTGAAATCAGGACCACACCCGGATGTTCAGCTTCCAATCCATTCCGCATTCCCAAAAACTTGCAAAGATCTACAACAGCCCAAAGGTGACCGCGAACACTTATTACCCCGAGGTGAAAATCAGGTGTGCAGGGTACTGCGACGATATCGTCCGGGATCAAGACCTCTTTTACAATAGAAGTCTCCAAACAAAACACCTCCGGTCCCAAACGGAAAAACACATAATCACGGTCATTTTCACTTTTACATTCGGCAGAATCCAGATCAGAAACCTGCAAGGCCAGCTTCTCGGCCCGTTTACGCAGAAGCTCCTTGTCTCTTTCCTTTCTTATATAATCCAGTGTATTTCCTTCCATTCCTGCACCTCAGAAAAAATTCACTAACCTATGCTGTCCCGCACCAATCGAACCATCTCCTGCAACCTTCCAGCTGTTCTGCTGTCGGAAAAGGGAACCTGTTCATCCTGATCCATTTTATCCAGTTCCTGCAAAGCAATCCTGAAATGCCTAAGGGCGGCATTCTTATCATTGCTCTCAAAATATATATTGCCAAGCAGCACATGCGCCATAATGAAACCGCTATCCAGAAAGACAGCATTACGCATTTCGGAAACAGCCCGGTCCCGGGCTCCCTGCTGTAAAAAAATCTGCCCAAGCAAAAAATGCGAATGCGGATTAACACGGTCCAATTCAACCGCCCTTTCGCACCATATGCGGGCTTCATCAGTAAAACCGGAATCAACTTTTAATTCCGCAATACCAAGAAGAGCGGGCAGGCAGACACGGCGACTGTAATCTTGATCAATAAGCTTTTTATACACCTCTTCGGCCCCGGACAAATCACCCTTCCCTCGGAGCAAATGTGCCTGCTCAAGAAGTCTGCTGCCATCAGCCGCTTCTGTTGTTGTGATGCTTGTTGCAATATCTACAGGAGCAACCCCCGGGTCCGGCTCGCCCCCCTCCGTGCATTCTGTACTAAATGTATTTCCGGAAGGAAGATCAGCAGCCGGAGGGCAGTCGGAAAACGGCATAGGCGAGTCTTGGGCATCCAGACTAAAATCAGCAGAAAATGCCAGAGCCTTCGGCTTGTAATGCTCGTTCTTCCTAAAAAAAAGAACATCTGTAATATTAACCGGCTCGAACCTGCCGTGAGATGTCAAAAGCGCCGATTCACTGGGCGTAACGATAAGCCATCCGCCGGGACTGAGACAATCCCAGAGTTTATCCAGTACTCCTTGCACCCCTTTTGGGGAAAAATACATAAGCACATTGCGGCAAAGAACTACGTCCATATCTGCCAGCGAAGCAGGAACAGAAGCATCCATGAGATTCAACCGCGAAAGGTTGACCATATTTTTAATTGTGGAGTCAATGAGATATGAATTAGCCCCGACTTTCCTGAAAAAAACATCCCGAAATCCTTTATCTTCTGAGCGGAATGACCATCTGCGGTAACATCCTTCACGAGCCTTAATCAAAGCCCTGCTGTCGATGTCAGTTCCAAAGATTTCAGCAGTTAATCCAGATCGCCGGCAGATCATAGCCAAAGTGTAGGGTTCTTCACCAGTGGCGCAGGCAGTGGACCAAATTCTTATGGCTCCGTTAATGCCGCGGCCTTTACCATTCAGTTTACGCAAAATTTCATATTCAAGGGCCTTCAGCGCTTTCGTATCACGGAAAAAAAAAGTCTCGCCAATGGTCAGGCTGTTAATAAACTGCTCAATATCCTGACTACGTGCTTCCGGGGAAATGATATAATCAAGGCTCTCTGCTGCTGTACTGAAAAATTTATTTTCATTATGAAACCGGACCACAGCGCTACGCAGGTCGTTCCACCTTTCCATGGAAAAATCCAGTCCGTAATTCTGCCGGACCATATCCGCCAGTTTACTTATCCTGTCATCAGTCAGGGCACTATTCATTGACCGGGGACTCCTCTGACATTGCAGCCAGAGCGTTACTCAATGTTAGAAACTGCTCCGGATCAAGCAGCGCCCCCATATCCTGCACCAGCACCACATCAGCCCCCAATCCGGCAAAGGATTTCAAGAAGGAGACACCTGGCCAGACTTCATCTGCATTCTGCACTGAGTCAGGTTTGATCTCCAAAACATCACAGATTCCATCCGCAAGAAGTGCCATGCGCCGTCCATTTACAGAACTGAATATCAACCGATCACTTAGAATTACATCGCGTTCCTCAGTCCCTAGCCTGCTGCGCAGGCCAAGCACCGGAACAATGTCACCGCCGTCATTGACTACACCGAGCACAGGGTCCGGAGCTTCCGGAACGGGAGTGATCATGACAGCGCGCTCGACCCGGTCAACCATTACAGAAGGCAGGCCGAATCTAACGGCATCAACCTCAAAGATGATGTAATCATTGATTTTCATAAAGTATCACTTCCCGGATCTAGCGGATTTTTCCATGAGCACATTATATTTTCTCATCACCTTAACAGCATATGCCCTTGCCCGTCCCGGCAGGTTATTCGGAGAGCCGGTATGATAGGCCCCGATAGCCCGCCAGTTATAGCCGTAGCTGTCAAGGCAGTAACGCAGTATCCAAGCCCCAAGGCGCAGGTTTTCTTCCGGTTCAAGGGCCTCAGCAGGACTCAACTCGAATTTCCTGATCCAGTAGGAATTCACCTGCATCAAGCCTAAATCATAGCTCTTACCACGGTTTCTTTCAATTATGGCAAGAGCCTCCTCCCGGGAATCAGGATACACGCTCCGGCCTTCAATATTCAAGGCCCACGGATTGTATCTACTCTCATAATCAGCAATGGCATTCAAAATCTCGGGCTGCAAAGAAAACTCTTCAGCAACTTGAGAAAACAGCGGACGCACCGGAATACGTTCCCGGTCAGCAACTTTCATGCGCTGCTGCACTTCATGCCGCTCAGCAGGAGAGAATTCACGTCCTTCATCTGCCGGAATCATCGCACGAAACAAAATTCCCCCGCAAAGGATTACATAAAGTGCGATTATAAATCTGGACATGAAAGTTATGTTTCCTAAATTCTGGACCTGACTTGTTCGGCTTCGTCAAATTTATCCTGAACCTCCAAGGCATTAGCAAGCGTTTCCCAGAACTGCGGCTTACCGGGTTTAAGGGCTGCACTCTGGCGGGCAAGGACTTCGGCAACCTGTGGATCTTCACCGCGCTCAAGATAGATACGGGCCAGCATGTTCATTGCTGAAGCATCATTATGGTTGGCGTTCAGAGCCTGATGCAAATATTCACGGGCCTTGTCCATATCACCGCGGACATATGAAATGCGGGCCAGATGACGCATGGTCAGCGCATCCCCCCCCTTCAGCTTGGCCGCCTTCAGATAGTACCGCTCGGCTTCATCAAGCCCCTTGTCCTGTTCGGACAGCACCCCGAGACGCACAAGGGAGAATACATTTTCCGGTTCCAGCTCAAGGCATTTTTCATAGGCTTCACGCGCTTTACTCATGCTGCCCAGCATCTGACAGGTCCAACCGAGGTTGTATAAAGCCATAATGTTTTTGGGTGTGATGTCGAGAACTTCCTCAAACTGCTTGCGGGCCTGCTCCGGTTTGCCGACCTGAGCGTAGCAAATACCAAGAGAGTTACGGGCAAGGATGTTATCGGAATCAGCCAGCAGTGCAAGACGAAACTCCTCAATTGCTCCGTAAATATCGCCATCGACATACAGGCGGTCAGCTGAAATATTCAGTGAAACCGAATCAAACTGGGCCACCATAGGTTTTTCCAGCATAAGTGAATGGTCTAGTCCCTTGCGGCAGTTCTCAAGAATTTCACTACGTCGGAAATTAAGAAACGGAAATGAAGCCACTCCGGCTGCAAGTTCAATCTCAAAATCTTCCGAACATTCACGTACCAGCCGCAGAACTTTCTCCATTACTCCGTCTGATTCCCCTTCCGGGAAAAAGTAGATAAGGCTGTTCAAGCTGTACCGTCCGCCCATGCAGGAGTCTTCAAAGAAAGTCTCTGCTCTTGAGGCCACTTTCTGGACCTGTGCGTCAGTCAGTTTCTGGAAATTACCACCCTGCTCGGCCGGGTTCATTGCCAGTCGCAGTACAGCAACGGAGAATTTATCAAGATTCTGGCGCTTACGGCTGTAGCGGCCGATAAATTCCTTATAACTATACAAACCGGTAACTATGTCCCTTTGCGGGGAAACATTGGCCTCAGGTCCGGCCTGAGCATCAAAAAAACTGTCTTTCTCGTTAAGAAGAGTCAACCGGTCGCCCTCGCTAACCGGCCATGCCGGATCACTCAAATGCAGGATTTCAGCGAAAGCAATATCCTCCTGCACTTCAATGATAACAACCTCGGCTTTGTACATAGTCGGATAGGTGCCTGAAATACGCTCATCCTCGGTAAGGCGGGCCTGTGTGCCGGACTGGTAATCCGGAGACCAGACCAAAAAACGCGCGCCCTCTCTGGCATCAACACTCTGCCCGATGGACAGAGCCAGACGCTGCAATGGCAGGACTTCAAGAACCTTAGCACCTTTCTGGAGAATATCGGAATAAGCAAAAATGCAGTTACGCCCGAAATCTTTAGCCGTAGCAACAGCCTTAGCCGCTTTACGCATAAGGATACGGGCCTGCTCGTCAGCTGAACGTTTGAAATGCGGACCGGAAAGGGACTGTGGATAGTTGGCGTATCCGGCACTGACGCTGATCTTGATAACATCCCCGGTAACCGGATCTTTAACTGGAAAACTCTCCACCAAAGAACGCAACTCTTCTGCAAGCTTGGCACATGCTTTCGGCCTTCCGTCCGGGATCAGGAAAGCAAACTTGTCATCAAAAATTCGAGCACAAATCACTGACTCGGGCACCACCTCATTAATGCTGGCGGCAAGCTCTGAAATAATTAAATCACCCAAACCGTAGCCATAGCGGTCATTGATGCGCTGAAAATAATCCAAATCAAGTACAACCACCCCGACAGATCCGCTAAAGGTAGGAATACCGGGATCTTTACACCCTCCAGTAGTAGGCATCATGCAGTTCTGGATTAGGTCCAGTTCTTTTTTCAGCTTGAACATGAAGTGATCACGGGTAGCCATCCCGGTCAGCCGATCCGTGATGGAACTTTTATAAAGCAGAATTTTCTCAAGCGAACAGGAAGCCAGGGCTTCGAGATAAGGCGGCAAAGCCAAAGGTGCCTCCAGCTCGACACCTCTAGCTATGAAATAGCAGAGATCTCGCCCACGCAAACGCAGGGGAAGCATTAGCTGGGCCTCTTCCTCACTGTACCGGGCTTCAAGCTTAGACCTGAATTGACCTTTGGGCGGCTTTGGAAAATAGAGGCTGTACGACTCGAACGGCAGGAATTCCTGAATGAGGTCCTTAAGGGTATGCTCGTAGAGGATCAGATCCTGCGGGGAAAGACTTATTCCGGCGGTGAAAAGATTATCCTTATTCATAGGCAGGGACATACCTCGCATGAAGACTCAAGACAAGCGGGGAGTTACAGGCTGACATCATAATTCACAAAAATAAAAGCCTTAAGTTTAATTTATTATTTACAATTTTAGCAAACTACATCTGTACTCTTCTACTTAAATGAAACTTATTATGCAACACTAAGGCAAAACAAACACTTTTTTCCTTAACTCTAAAAATAAATATAAATAAAACCTAAGACTACGGTCACCAACGACTACCCCAGACAATAAAGACCCAACTTTGTCTATTTTTTCACAAAAAAATAGAGATATTGCACAGTATTTGCAATTTTACCCAATAGAATTCAAAAATGTAGTTTTATTTTTTACTTTATTGTTAACAAGAGAGCAACAGCGAATGAATCCCGAGTTAATAGAGAAGCATGAAAAATCCCTCTTGCAGGCCATGCCTAATACCTCCAACTATTTAAAAAGACTTACAAGACTTGACCGTCAGTGGACCATGGCCACAATGACAGGCAAGATTAATTGCAGCCGTATAGCCCAGACACTCATAGATTTCATTATCAAAACACAGGAAAACTTCTCCGGCTTGAAACAAACCCTGATCGAAATTCTTATCAAAGAAAACACCCACAAGGTAGTTCAGGAAGTTTCAGCTGTTGCACAGGTTGTCATCGATATCCTTAAAAGGAACCTATTTGAAAGGACAGCCGACGTCGGCTTCCTTGCGACCGATGATGACCTTGTCCGTTTTCTGAAAGCCCCCGAACATACTGCGCATGAAATTACTGAAATTGAAGAAAGGCTGCGGGAGTACCGGGCTAAATATACGGTGTACAATGAAATAATCATACTTGATACCGGAAGCAGAGTCTGCGCCCATCTCAATCAGGACAACAATATCACAACTTCAAGAGACCCCCTGATTGAAGAGACATTCGCTGCTGACGGATATGTCGAAACATACCGAGAAAGTGATCTGGCTCCCGGTGCAGGCAAAGTGCTTATCTATTCGCAGGCCATTAAATATCCAGATACAGGGGAAATTCTGGGCATCCTATGCCTTATCTTCGATTTTGCGGGTGAAATGTCGGGAATATTCAATGACCTTGCAGACTTTTCCAGTGACACAATACTGATGATTCTGGATAAAAACGGATATGCCATTGCTTCCAGTGACAACAGCAATGCTCCGGCAGGCAGAATATACTCCATGGCATTGGATGAAGATTTTCAGCTCGTGAACATAGCCGGATCAACCTACCTTTCCAAAACAGTCAGGACTAAGGGATATCAGGACTTTTTCGGACTGCCATGGTACGGACACGTTTTACAGAAGTTGGAGACAGCGTTTACATACAGCGAAGACAATTCACTTGACGCGAACACCATCCGAGAAAAGGCCAACTTTTCCGCACGGCTTACCCATGTGGAAGAGTCCTCAGAAAATGTACTCTCCGATCTTGAACTGGTTGTCCAGAACGGAGAAATCATGGCCGCTAAGAAATGCATCGAACCGGACCCAGTGGAACAGATGGAAGGACGTGCCCTGCCCCACATTCTTAATGAGATCAAAAAAATAGGAGATCAGGTCCAGAACGTTTTCCAGCACTCCACAAACGGACTGCTAAAACTTGTAACAGCTTCACGACTGCATGAAACTCAGTTTCTGGCCCGGCTGGCCATCGATATCATGGACCGCAACCTTTATGAACGGGCTAACGACTGTCGCTGGTGGGCACTGACCTCGGACTTCAAAAGCATCCTTGCCAAGGACAATATTGAGAGTGACGACCATGCGCAGATGCGCAAAATTCTCGGCTACATTAACAGCCTGTATACAGTTTATACAAACCTGTTCATCTATAATCGGTCCGGGAAAATTCTGGCATGCTCCAGCGCCAGTGAATCAGACAAGGAAGGGCACACGTTGAACGCCGGCTATGTAAATGAAGCACTGAGAATCACAGACTCACAGCTTTATTGCGTTTCAGATTTCTTCAAAACCGACCTCTACGCCTTAGATGGACATGACCGCTACACATACATTTATAACGCATCAATCACTGCGCATGAAGATCCATCCCGTGTACTGGGTGGCATCGGCATCATTTTTGATTCCGAACCTGAATTCAAAGCCATGTTGCATGATGTTCTGCCCCGCGATGCACAGGGGGAAGTTCTTGATGGTGCCGAGGGAATGTTTGTGGAACCGCAAGGTAAAATAATATCCAGCACCAACCCGAACCACAAAGCGGGTGAGATAATCAAACTTGACCCAGATTTCAAAAATCTGAAAGAAGGCGAATCCACTGTTAAACTGATTGAAGACGAAGGTGTGCTCTACGCATCAGGCTGCGCCCACTCTGCCGGATACCGTGAGTATAAGCGAGATGGAAGCTATAAAAACAATGTGCTTTGTATTGTGCGGGTCTTGATTTAAATGGTATAGACATAGATTACTGATCAGCGTAAACGGATTACCCGCTCTTCCATCAAATTAAAGTCGGCAGAGAACATCATCTCCGACCGGCAAAACCGACTATCAGGGTTTAATAAATGGAAATAATCAGCAATCCGCAAGAACTTCAGACTCTTTGCCTCATGCTTCGCAGTGAGGGTAAAAAAATTGGGCTAGTGCCGACCATGGGATATTTCCATGAAGGACATTTGAGCCTCATGGACGCAGCCCGCAAGCAGTGTGACGTGCTTATCGTCAGCCTGTTTGTCAATCCGACTCAGTTCGGGGAAAACGAGGATCTGGACGCCTACCCCCATGATATGGAACGGGATTCCATACTGGCTGAGGAACACGGTGTAGACATTCTTTTCGCCCCGGTTCGCGACGATATGTACTTTGACAATCACAGCACATGGGTAGAAGTGCCTGACCTCGCTGCCAACCTGTGCGGCAAATCACGTCCCATCCATTTCCGAGGGGTAGCGACCGTGGTCACCAAACTCTTCATGACCGCCCAACCGCATGTCGCTGTCTTTGGACAGAAAGACTGGCAGCAGCTGGCCGTCATTAAAAGAATGGTCCGCGATCTGAATATTCCTGTGGACGTACAAGGACATGAAATTGTGCGTGAAGATTCAGGTCTGGCGCTCAGCTCCCGCAATGTATATCTGACAGAAGAAGAAAAAGCTGTAGCCCCGAACATTCAGAAAGGATTACAGAAAATGCGCGACCAAGTCGCCGCAGGAGAGTCCGACGCAGCAAAGTTGAAACAGGATCTCGCTGCGTTCTATGCCGCGGCCATTCCCGGCAGCATTATTGATTATATCGAAATTGTGCACCCGGAAAATATCAATATACTTAAAAAAGTGGAAGATTCTGCACTTTGTGCGGTAGCTTTGCAGGTTGGCAAAGCAAGATTGATAGACAATCTGCTTATAAAAGTGTAAGGTGACTTCATTCTTATATGCAAATTTATTTATATAGCAATCTAAAGCTATATATTTCGGGTAGTTATCGAATAATTATTTCGGTACACATTTACCCCGCTAATTAATTCCAGGAGGAACTTTTAAATGATCAGCAGCAAAGGCAAGTACTTTTTTACCTCTGAATCAGTAACCGAAGGTCACCCCGATAAAGTGGCTGACCAGATTTCCGACGCAATCCTCGACTGCCTGCTTGAGCAGGACCCCAACTCCCGCGTCGCTTGTGAAACTCTGGTAACTACCGGCATGGCATTCATCGCCGGTGAAATATCCACTGCCGGATACGCCGACTTCCCCGCTATCGTTCGCGACACCATCCGTGAAATCGGCTACGTACACTCCGACATGGGCTTCGACGCTGATACTTGTGCTGTTATTTCTTCTATCGATAAGCAGTCCGTTGACATCGCGCAGGGTGTTGACCGCAATACCCCTGAAAGTCAGGGCGCAGGTGACCAGGGTATGATGTTCGGTTTCGCATGCAAAGAAACCGATACTCTCATGCCTGCTCCCATTTACTGGGCCCACAAACTTTCCCGCAAACTGACTGAAGTCCGCAAAAACGCGACTCTCGATTACCTCCGTCCTGACGGAAAAACCGAAATCGCTTTCGAATACCTTGATGGCAAACCGATCCGCATCGCTGACGTTGTTATTGCTGCACAGCACGATGACGGCATTGAACAGGAACAGATTTACGAAGACATCAAACGTGAAGTTGTTCTGGCAACCCTGCCTGAAGGCATGGTTGACGATGCAACCAAAATCTACATCAACACCACCGGCCGTTTCGTAATCGGCGGTCCTATGGGTGACTGCGGCCTGACCGGTCGTAAAATCATCAACGACACCTACGGCGGCATGGGTAACCACGGCGGCGGTGCTTTCTCCGGTAAAGACCCGTCCAAAGTAGACCGCTCCGGCGCATACATGGCTCGCTACATCGCTAAGAACATCGTAGCTGCCGGCCTTGCCGAGCGCGCTGAAGTTCAGGTTGCATACGCAATCGGTGTTGCAGAACCTGTTTCTGTTCTGGCTACCTCCCACGGTACCGGCGAAGTCTCCGACGAAACCCTGACCAAAGCAGTCAAGGAAGTATTCGACCTGCGCCCCTACTACATCTCCGAACGTCTTGACCTCCGTCGTCCCATCTACAAGCCTTCCGCTTGTTACGGACACTTCGGTCGCAACAACCCCAACTTCACTTGGGAAAAAACTGACGCTGCAGATGATCTCAGAACTGCCTGCAAAATCTAAACTGATCTGAATCATTATAGACTTTAAGGTCCCCGGAAGTTTCAGCTTCCGGGGACTTTTTATTTTCAGAAATATACCTTGGCAGGTAGACTTTTAGACTTGAGACATTAAGCTTAAGTAGGTAAAGAAACTGTTCACCAACCAGAACGCAAGTCAGGAGATTCAAAATATGAGTGCTTTTAAAATCGTTGAAGCAAAGGCGCAACCGGAATTCAATATTTTCTATTTTGCCGAACTGCACGGCTCCACCCGCATTGAGCATTCCCTCATGGAAAGCCTTGAAAAGCATTGGAACAAGTGGGAACCCCACCTTAAGGCCTACACCTTGAAGCAGCCCGAAGGAGCCAAAGGAACTGATTTCCTGCTGCTCTACCTCGAAAAAGAAGTAGAAGACTCGGTAGAGGATGTATGGCAGGAAACCCCTACTGAGGGGCTCGCTCACCACAACCTGGCCATCACCATGGTCATGTCCGCTGCACAGTCACTTATTCCTCAACTCGAAGAAGGAAAATGTGCTCCGCTGCCCAAACCCGGCGAAGAAGTGCTCAAGGCATTCGAATCCCTCGGCCTGACCTGGAATGAAGAAGGTACTGTAAACCGTCAGTACGCGGTGTTCACCCCCTTCCCGTACTCCGGAGGCTGTGACGTCTGTTACCTCGAAGACACATGCCCCAAGAGTCAGACCCGCAAGCATTAATTTTTTCTTCGCATAGATGCTAAAAATCCGCAGTATCGACTGATACTGCGGATTTTTTTTGTTTATGGCAAATCAACAGGAATTATTTGCGCTAAACCCCTCCAGTGTGTTATTAATAATACAATAAAATATCACCAACCGGAGAAAATAAGCGATGCATCTAATCAAATTTCTTTTCTGGGCCATACTGCCGGCTTTCACAACACTTCTCCTCGCCACAGCACCAGACCTTTCAAACAATGCAACATGGCGAATGACCATTTCTATCACAGCTTTCTTTTCAACCGCGGTTCTGTATTTTGTTCTAAAAAATGAAATCGCTAAACCGCTGGAGAAGGTCTACTCTTTTTTTGAATCACACAAAAAATCACAACCGGGTCACGACTTAAACAAAGGGATCACCTTAGCAGACATACATCCATTACTAGAATCAGGATTTGAAGAATGCAACAGGGAGCTTGCTGCTGCACGGGAAGAGCTTGCAAACAAACAGAGCATAATCAATACCCTTAAATCAGAAGTGCAACTGCTCCAGAACTCTATCCACGATAAAGGCAACACTTTGCGGAGTATACAGGACAAGGCACATAAATCACAGGCTATTTCCACTGAAATATTTCACGGGATCAACGAAGTAACCTCCCATGTAAAATTAGTCAGTTCCGAGATAAACACCCAGCAGAGCCGTATAGAAATAGCCGCAGGGGCAATGGAAGAAATGAACCACAGTGTCATTGCCATTGCCGAAAATGCGGCTTTAGCTGCAACAAGTTCCGATGATTCAAAACAACTGGCCATGTCCGGTGCGGAAGAAATTACGACTGCGATGAAATCATTCGGCAATATAAACAACAGAGCCGCTTCACTGGAAAAAAGCATGGGCCAGCTGGGAGAACATGCTGAATCCATCGGGCAGATCATGGAGATAATTACTGACATTGCAGACCAAACCAACCTTCTGGCACTGAATGCAGCCATTGAAGCTGCAAGGGCTGGAGAAGCTGGACGCGGATTCGCCGTAGTGGCTGATGAAGTCCGCAAGCTGGCGGAAAAAACAATGGATGCGACTAAAAATGTCGGCGAAGCAGTTACCAAAATACAACATTTCTCGCGCACTAATATTGATGCAGTGGGGCTTATGGCACAGGAGATTATGAGTTCCACAGAATCCTTCAACAAGTCCGGCGAGCAAATGGGAGAAATTGTTTCCATAGTCAATGAGACGAATACGCAGGTACAATCCATAGCAACCGCCAGCGTGGAGCAGTCTTCCACATCTGATGAAATCAATAGAACAATAAGCAGCGTGGCAGAGTTTGCCAGAATGACTTCGGAGAGGATGTCAGCCGCACATGACTTATTAACGCAGATGAATACCAACATTGAAGAAATGGATTCTATTATCCACATGATGTCAGTTGGAGAAAGCAGCCAGAGCGGTCCCAGCAGAAAGATTGAATGGTCTGATGAATTTTCTGTGGGTGTAGCCGAAATTGACAGGCACCATAAAGACCTTGTTGTTCTGGTAAACAGATTCAGTGAAGCAGTAGAACAGGAAGCGGAACATGAGATAATTGAAGAAGTGGCCAAAGAATTGATGGCCTATACCCAGAAACACTTCACATTCGAAGAAAGCCTTTTTGATAAGCATGGGTACTGTGATGCTGAGCACCACAAAAAATTGCATCGTAATTTTATTGAACAGGTGCTTAAATTCAAACAGGAAGTTGAAGCGGGCGGAGGAAGAACCGCAGGCGATTTAGTCCGGTTCCTGAAAGACTGGGTTATTAAGCACATCCTTGTGGTCGATGCCAAATACTCCATCTACATGAAAGAAAACGGGATAAAGTAGAAGACCACAAAAAGCCCGTCGGAGTGCAAACTCTGACGGGCTTTTCTTCTAATTGAATTGCTCTCAAAGCCGCTTACTAGCGATATTGGGCATAAATTTTATCAATTGTACCATCCGCAAGCAGCTTCTTTATAGCCTTGTTGAATCTGGGCAACGCGTGTTTCTTGCTGGGATGAACCCGGATCATCATTTCGACCCTATTGCATGGTTCACTGATCACCAGCTTACCCTTTGTGCCGTGTATCTTGGCCATATACAAGGCGAAATCTTTATTCATCACAGCCTGATGAATACGATCTGCAAGCAGCATCTCAATCAGCTTGGTTTCATTACGAAGTTCATATTTTCTAATACGCCCATCTTTAAAATACGGCCCGAACATAGGATAAGTATAACCCATAACTGTCCCTAATGTTTTTCCCAGTAGATCTTCCGGAAAGCCGGAGGATAGCGAATGCTGCGCATTAAATACGACTACCTGCTCAGACACGGCAAAAGGAATGCTATAGCATCCTAATACAGCGGCATTCTTTCTCCATTTGGGATTGGACATAGGCTCTATATCAATAGCACCGGAATCAAATTTATATAGAGCACGTTTATAAGGAACGTGTACAAACTCAAAGGTGTCACCTGTTTCACGGGCAATAGCAGAAAAAAGATCCAGAACAATCCCTTTTTGAAAATGGGATTCGGCAAAATAATAAGGAGGTAGAAACTCAGCATATCGCATGACTCTATAAGTTTCAGCATCGCTATCCTGAGCAAAGCAAGGCAATAAAACAAAAGCGATAATAGTTAACAATGGCCTTAAATATTTCATATTTTACCCCGCAACAGGAAGAGTCATACTCTAATAAAATAATAATTATTCGATACTACACCTCAAAATAAGTAATTGTACATTATTTTAGAAATTCATCAATACCAGAACAAATAGGTGTTCATTATTCTACAAAAGCAACACTTTTCAAAAGTGTCCTCTCACCAAAAAACGTATCCAATCTTTTTCGTTCTGATTCAAGTATGCGGATCTCAGACAGACCTATTTCTTCTTTTACTCCGCCATATATTTTAAGAGCCTGATCAATAAACCCCGATTCCACGAAGCAGACATTCATTGCGTACGAACGCTCATTCCACTTCATTCTAATTTTGATGATCGGATTTCTGGTTTCCTGAGCAGTGACCAGATTACCTGTGCGCACAAGTGTTTCGCGCACATTCTTAGGCAGCATGACTGCAAAACGACTCATGCTCTCGGAAAATGCAGGCTCAAATGCAACGTAATAATAGGGGTCCACTTTTAATGCGATGGATTTGCCCGGAATATTCAGGATAAACGGATTCTCGACAAACGCCTTTCCCAAACCTTCTTGAAGACGGTCAATTCGAATCTTATAATCTTGTAAGGACATTGGTATAATCCCCCTTTAATTGAGTTATTACACCAAGTTTAACAACGAATCAAACTCGTTTATTCCTTACTTCAATTCATCCTTCATACGGATGTAGGTTTCCTCGTCTATCTCGCCTGCTGCGTAACGCTTCTTTAAAATGTCGTTTGCAGAAAGTGTTCCCGGGCCGGTATCCGGCTTACGGAACATTCGCGCAGTAAAATAAATGATCAGACCAACTATGATTAACTGTACTATTCCCCCGAAATGAAAAGGCATCCACCCGCTCATTCCATACCCGGCACCATGTCCAAATCCGGGTCCGCTACACCAACTTCCCAATGCACTGATAAATTCCATGATCATACCTCGTATATTTAAGTTTTACTTATTTAAAGCATATCCCATGCCATGAAATTAATGATACAATACTAACAAGTTAAGAAATCACACAGAACAGGTGACGCAAATATTTGCACAATCACAAACTAAAATCTGCACATAATTCATCAAGATAATAATCTATATCCCAGAGAACAATGAGGGGTAGAAAAAATAGAAATCCCCGCAGCACTGGTATGCTGCGAGGATTTCTTGTGCATGACTAAGTATATAAATCCAAATCAATCGTTAAATGCCTGCTGCATAAGATGCTTACCAAGTCCGCCTAGGTCCTTGGGGGTGTAGCCGAAAACATCCTGCCAGTTCTCGGTAGATTCCATACAGAAGTAAAGCTGTTTATCCATACCGTGTTTGCGCAGACGGTCGACTATGAATTTAAACTGGCGCAAACGCAAAGGACGCAGCAGACGCATTTTGTTATCATTCCCGGTAATAAACTCATCATAGATATATGTTGTTTCCGGAAAATTCTTCTCAATGATAGGTTTGAGATGCGGCATATGCCTGAATGAACCTAAGCTGAAATAAGCTATCTGCTCCGGTTTCACATAATCAAAAATCATGTCGATAATTTCCGCATACCCCTCACGCCAGCCATCAAAACGGATGATTGGGTCAAAATGAAGACAGACGCGGAATCCAGCCTCTGCGCAGATACGAGCGGCTGCAAGACGTTCCTTTAGGGTGGAAACACCGAACTCTTCATGCTCGTTCACAAACGGGGCATTGAGAGACCATGCCGGAAGAAGTCGGTCTGTTCTCTTAACCACATCCATCCACGAGAGATCGATAATCTTGGACTTGAGCTCAAGGCAGACATTTGAATAATCACCTAGAAATTCAACTAAATCCCGGCTGTATCCCGTTACTGCTTCAAGAGCCAGTGAATCGGTAAATTCACCGGTTCCAACCCGGTAGCGAGTAGAAATATCCGCGGAGAAAGCTTTTCCAAGCTCATCAAAAAGATCATTCTGATTGGCCCAGACTTTGAGCACATTATCCTGAAAGTAAGCCTGTAAAATACAATAAGAGCAGGCCATGGGGCAGCCCTCACCGATATGGATAATACGGTAGCCGCAGCAATGATAGTAACGGGTTCCGGGACAAAACCGCAAAAACCTGCCCTTGTACTCTTTAAGATAAAGAGATTGTTTTCCGCCCAACTCCCCATGCGGGAAGTTATCCGGGTCAACGATCTCTACCGGAAGGTCCGGCATGCGGGAAAGCACGCGATCCGTCAGCGGAACGTCCTGCATGGAACGGTCTATGTATATTTTTTCTATTCCCTTAAGATGATCGGGAAGCATGAAATCATTACCCATTCTACTTATCCCTACCAAGCTCAAATAAATCTTCCCAGCCGCTGAATTTAGCGATTGATTCCAGATCAGCCATGGCTTTCTGCATCATCTCGCGATTCTTGAAACGGGTCTGGATCATGACCTCCCCTGTCTCAAAGCTACCCACAGGCTCAACCCGCCACTTGGTTCCGGCACAGATATCGGAAACGATCTTGTTGTGCATCTTCTCCAGCTCACTAAGCTTCGGATAACGCAGTTCTTTTGCTGCCTTGCAGAATCGGGCCACAGCATCCTTTGGAGATTCGCTCTCCCCTGCAGATTCAAATTCAGGTGCGGCCAACAATTCACTTACTGCCTTGTTCTCCCGGCGCGAAGTCTCATAGAGCCATGTCAGGAAATTAACCGCATTAGATCGCGACCAGCTCAACTTTTCAAAAAATCTGCGAAGTGCTTCGCGTTCATCTCCATTCAATTTGGAAAGAACAGAAACAGCTGCTAAGGGAATGTGGCCGAGTTTGAGAAATTCATCATATTGCGGTTCAAGATCCATCCAATCAACCCAGAATTGCATGTCGCGGGACTTGGGCTTTATGGAGAGCAGCGGGGCTACCGTTTTTGCCAATTCAGAAGCATCAACACGGGTGCTGAAATAACGCACCACATCCAACTTCAGAGAATCGTCCATCAAACGCGTGGCGTTTTCTTCAAGATGTAACACGATTTTTGAAATGTCATCAGAAGCATCTATATAACGAACCAAAACGTCCATTCCAAGCATAGAAGCCGCAGAAACCCTTGTCCTACCGGCAATAAGCAGAGTTCTGCCGGATTCATGCACTGCTAGAACAGGCACAAGCTGACCATGCTTCCTGAACGATGGAATCAGTTTTTCTGCCGGGGTTTCAGGATAGATAAGCCATGGACCGGAGCAATCTATTTCGGCCGGGGAGACATTGCAAATACTGGAATCAATCAATTTATATAACCTCCGAGAAACGGAATCGGGTCGTACTCAACTATTGTTTATGCACGAGATTTAATTATTTATCTACGCTTGACATGTTAGCGTGGCTATACCTATAGGGATTATTAGGAAGAATTATAAGTTGCACCTTTAGACCTGTATAAGCCGGGTCATCGGTCCCGGCTGTAAACATTCAGAGAAACGGAGTTGTTGAATGTCTGAAGCTTTACAAAACCAAAGGACTTTTGCACTTGTGGGCCACGGCGGTTGTGGCAAAACCTCTACCGCCGAGATGATTCTTTTTAGTGCCGGCGTCATCGACAGACTCGGAAAAATCGAGGAAGGTACGACTGCCCTCGATACCGAACCAGAAGAAATCAAGCGCCGCGGTTCCATACAGTCCGGATTCGCCGGATACACATGGGACAAAAACGATCACTATCTCATCGACACTCCGGGCGATGCAAACTTTTGCGGTGACCTGCCCTACTCTCTAGCAGCGTCCGACGGCGTTGTCTTTACCATCGACGCCGTGGACGGAGTCAAGCCCCTTTCGCGCAAGGCATGGGCAGCAGTAAAAAAAGCAAACCTTCCCACCGTTATTTTCATCAATAAGATGGACCGAGACCGCGCAGATTTCGATTCTGCTTTTGACAGCTTAAACTCTTCACTCGGCATCAGCCCCGTACTGCTGTATTATCCCATCGGAATCAAGGAAAATTTCAAAGGCGTAGTGGATATGCTTTCCGGTCAGGCTTATCTGTTCGAAGAGGACGGAAAAGTCTCCAAAAGTGATATCCCTGCCGATATCGCAGACGAAGTTGAAGTTCTGCGTGAGACCATGATTGAAAACATCGCTGAAAGCGATGAAGAGCTCATGGAAAAATATCTTGAAGAAGGTGAACTTACTCCTGATGAAATTGCAAAAGGACTGACAGCCGGTGTAATGAACCGCAGTCTGTTCCCGGTATGCGTTGGGTCTGCTCTTGAAAACAAAGGCGGTTCTTTCCTCTTGAACATGATTCAGACTTATCTGCCTTCCCCCCTCGCCCATGCTCCGTGGCAGGGAGAAGACGGCGAAACCCGCGAATCCACGCCGGACGGACCTGCTGCCTGCTTTGTTTTCAAAACCCTCGCCGACCCATTCGCCGGACAGCTTACCGTCTGCCGTGTTCTTTCCGGAACCGTCAGCGGTGACATGACCCTGACCAACACCAATACCGGCGTCAAAGAAAGAATGGGTAATATACAGCTGATGGTTGGCAAGGAGCAGAAACCGCTCAAAAAAAAGGTCGGCCCCGGCGCAATTATCACCCTTGCCAAGCTAAAGGAAACATTCACCGGCGACACGCTCTGCGACGACTCGCATAAATTCACCCTGGAAAAACCGCAGCTTGCTCCGCAGCTGATAACCTTTGCGCTATCCCCGGCGGAAAAAGGAGACGAAGACAAAGTTTTTCAGGCCATCCAGAAACTTCTCGCAGAAGACATCAACCTCAGCCTTTCCCGTGATGGAGAATCCGGTGACATCCTGCTTTCCGGTATGGGGCAAAACCATATTGAAATATCTGTAGAAAAAGCAAAGCGCCGCTATAAGGCAGAGATAGTGCTGAATGCACCGAAAGTACCATATCGTGAAACCATCAAGGGTTCCGCAGAAGTTCAGGGACGATTCAAGAAACAGTCCGGTGGACGCGGGCAGTTCGGCGACTGCTGGATCAAGCTTGAACCTCAGAAAAAGGGTGAAGGATACGAATTTGTCAATAGTATTGTCGGTGGTGTAATTCCTAAACAATACATCCCCGCTGTTGACAAAGGAGTTCAGGAAGCGGCCCAGAAAGGTTTTCTTGCCGGCTCACAGATTATCGACTTTAAAGTCACCCTGTACGATGGCTCCTACCATTCTGTTGACTCTTCGGAAATGGCGTTCAAGGTTGCCGGATCAATGGCTTTCAAGAAAGCCTGCGAAAAGGCCGGGGTTGCCCTGCTTGAACCATTGATGAACGTTGTGGTTGAAGTGCCTGATGAGTTCATGGGTGATATCATCGGTGACCTTTCATCCCGCCGCGGCAAAGTACTCGGTTCCGACTCCACTGCCGGGGTAACAGAGGTCAAAGCGCATGTGCCCATGTCTGAAATTCTGAAGTACGCACCGGATCTGCGCTCCATGACTGGTGGACAGGGAACTTTCACTATGGAACTCTCGCATTATGAAGAGTGTCCGCCGCCCATCGCACAAAAAGTCATTGAAGAATACAATGCGGGCAGGGAAGAATAAAAAACACCTGCACTTTCAGAATATTCAACTAGCAAGGCCGGGACTTCTGTCCCGGCCTTTTTACTGTGCATAAAATTTTATCAAAATAATCCACACCGCCAAAGGACCAGCACTGACCCTATTTTCATTATTTTCTCTCGCCCCCTTGTCCAGCGGAGAAAATTAAACTACTTAATGGATTGCTTATTTGGTATTAATTAATGATCGTTTGGCTGGATGAACATCCTAAGGCCTTAAACATATTTTTTTCTTTAAACAGTTTAACAGCAAGTATTACAGTGAGCCTAATAAGAACTTTATTTTTCTATCTTGTATTTTTCCCGGCCACGATATTCTTTTCCATCGTAGCAATTATTGGCCGCAATCAGACTTCAAGCCACTGGTGCGAACGAAACTGGGGCCGTGTAGTCGTCTGGCTTTGTGCCAGCACAAACCGAGTTGATCTGAGTGCACTGGATAAGAATGAAACATATGTTTTCGTCGTCAACCACCAGAGTTTTTATGACATCCCCCTGCTGTTCAAATACCTTGCTCCGTGGCAATTCAAGTTCGTAGCCAAAAAATCCTTGTTCGATTTCCCGGTATTCGGGCACGCCATGACCGCAGGAAATCACATTTCAATCGACCGGCACAACCGCAGACAGGGAATGCGTGACATCCAGAACGCAATCAACGTTGCCGACAGCGGACTTTCCCCACTTATTTTCCCCGAAGGAACACGCAACCCATCACCTGAAGTCGATGGGTTGATGCCCTTTAAAACCGGCGGACTGGTTCTGGCTATTAAATGTCAGAAACCTATTGCTCCGGTGGTAATGTATGGAGTAAATAAAGTCTGTAAAAAACACAGCTTATGGATGAATCCTTTTCAGGAAGTAAAAATCAAGGCCCTCCCGCCCATTGATATTTCAGACTACAAAGTCCGTGACCGCAACAAGCTCAAAGACCAGCTTGAAGAAGTTATGGGAGCGGCTTACGCGGAGCTGAAAGATGAGTGATCCGCAGCTAACCGTCTGCCCGCTTGGCGGATTGGGCGAAATAGGTCTTAACTGTATGATGCTGGATACCGCAGAAAGCACGGTGGTCATCGACTGCGGACTGATCTTCCCTGACGATGCTCTGTTCGGTGTGGATATCGCTATCCCACGTTTCGACCATATCCTGACCAGAAAGGATACCCTTAAAGGGATCGTCCTGACACATGGACATGAGGACCACATTGGAGCATTGCCATGGCTGCTGCCCTACATTGATGTTCCTGTCTACGGGTCCAAGTTTACCCTCGGACTGGTTGAAAACAAACTGCGGGAACACAATCTTGAAGACTATGTCGATCTGCGCGAGGTTAAACCTTACGACCGCATCAAACTCGGCGATATGCATTTCAACTTTTTCCCGGTCTGCCATTCTATTATTGAAGGTTACGCTCTGGGCATCGAGACTCCCGTGGGCAGAGTCATCCACACCGGTGATTTCAAAATAGACCGCAATCCGCTTGACGGACACGCCACCGACCTCGAAGCGATCAGAAAATTTTCAGAGCCGGGAGTAACCCTGCTCTTTTCAGATTCCACCAACGTGGAACAGGACGGCTATGCGCTGACCGAACAGGAAATCAAAAACACCATGCGCGATCTTTTCATAGAAGCTGAAGGACGCATTCTGGTGACTCTGTTTTCCAGCCATATCCAGCGCATGCAGGAAATATTCGACCTTGCCGGTGAAACCGGACGAAAAGTCGGGGTCAGCGGAAAATCCCTTTCCCGCAACATTGAGCTTGCCAGGGAACTGGGCAAACTGCGTTTCCCCGGCGGGACACTCATCGATCTTGAAGACCTCCCTGATTACTGCGACGAGGAAATAGTACTCCTTGTGACCGGATCACAAGGGGAATCTCTGGCTTCTCTGTCACGTCTTTCTACAGGAGACCACCGCCAGCTTTCCATTAAGGAAGGCGATCTTGTGCTCATGTCTTCGCGTTTCATTCCCGGCAACACCAAGGCTATCACAAGGGTTATCAACAGACTCTACAAACTTGGCGCGGAAGTTCTTTATGAAAAAGTTCAAGGGATCCACGCTTCAGGCCACGCGCACCGTGAAGAATTGCGGACCATGCTGGAAACAGTGCGTCCCAAATATTTCATCCCTGTCCATGGGGAATATAGACATCTGATCAAGCATGCACGACTCGCAGTTGAGACCGGAGTTGCCCCGGAAAGGTCACTGGTAATTGAAGATGGTGAGCCTGTTACATTTCTGCTTCACGGTATCCGTTTCGAAGAGAATGTCCCTGTTCAATGTACCTTGGTCGATGGCAAAGGCGTCGGCGATGTAGGACAGACCGTGCTCAAAGAACGCCAGCTGCTGGCGGGAGAGGGACTGGTCATCGTAGCACTTGTAGTCGATGTGATGACCGGTGAAATTCTTAAAGGTCCGGAAGTTGCTTCAAAGGGATTTGTCTTTGAACAGCAGTACTCACATTTACTGGAAGATGCCAAATGCATAGTCCTTGATGTTTTTGAAAACATACCCCCGGGACACACAAATAAACTTAAAGAACGCATCAGGTCCGCCTTGCGCCGTTTCTTCCGCAAGGTTCTGGGACGTGATCCCGTTGTTATTCCGCTGGTAATATCACTGACAGGTGACGAGGAAAAAGACATCGACGCCAAATGCGATAAATGCATGCTCTAAAGATTACTGCCACTGTTTAATGAAATTACATTTTATGGTATTCTTCGTTCTGCCACTAACTTATGACCGGGGGAATAAATGAAAGTTTACAGGATCAGTCATGGCAACAGAGTTTTTTATGCCACATTAGAGGAAGGTTATTTCAAGAGCCTGATAACAGGAAACACAAGTCCTGTACCTATTCCGGCCTCTGAATGTACTATTCTGCCTATTGTGGTGCCCTCCAAGATTGTCTGCGTAGGTCTTAATTACAAGGCTCATGCAGCAGAACTCGACATGAAGATTCCCGATGAACCCATGATTTTCCTTAAACCTCCGTCCGCTATAATCGGCAATAATGATGCTATCGTCATCCCTTCTGCATCCCAGCAGGTGGATTATGAAGGAGAACTGGCGGTTGTTATCGGCCAAACCACAAAGAACGTACTGCCACAGGACATCGATCCTTTTATATTCGGCTATGCCTGCGCCAATGATGTAACCGCGAGGGATTTCCAGCGTAAGGATACCCTTTTCACCCGCGCTAAAGGCTTTGATACTTTTGCTCCCATCGGCCCCTGCATTGAGACCGATACAGATGTCAACGAACTCGGCATACGAACCATAGTTAATGATAAGGTTCGCCAGGAAGGTACTGTCGCTGACATGCAGTACAGCCCGGCGGAACTGCTCAGCTACATTTCGCACCACATGACCCTCAATCCCGGCGATGTGATCCTTACCGGCACCCCCCCGGGGATAGGCCCCCTTAAAGCCGGAGACCGGGTAGAAGTCGAGATTGAAGGTATTGGCAAGCTCAGCAACCCTGTTGTTGATGACGATTCTTTGAAAACGCCTATGCAGTAGGGCTTTGCCTAACGAGTTCAAAATATTTTTTTAAAAAAAGGCGTGCCCCCGGGGTTGCCTTTTCAGGCAATTACCTGTAATGGTGCGTAGCCAAATCACACATTCCGGCCTCAATTTGGGTGCTTGCAAAGGTTGCAGGTTCTTACCGCCGGGATGGAGGAAAAACCCAGGAGGAAATTATGGCATATGTAACTATGAAACAAATGCTGGAGACCGGCGTTCACTTCGGTCACCAGACCCGCAGATGGAATCCCAAAATGCGTCCTTACATTTTCGGCGCACGTAACGGAATCCACATCATGGACCTGCAGCAGACAGTAAAGCTTTTCCGTAAAGCTCACGACTTCATTGCTGACTCTGTTGCTAAAGGCGGCAAGGTCCTTTTCATCGGCACCAAGCGTCAGGCTCAGGAAGCTATCGCTGCTGAAGCAAGCCGTGCAGGCATGTTCCACGTGACTCACCGCTGGATGGGCGGAACTCTTACCAACTTCCAGACCATCAAAAAAAGCATCGACCGCCTCAAAAAACTTGAAGAAATGTTCGAAGACGGCACTATCAACCGTTTCCCCAAAAAGGAAATCGTAATGATGGGTCGTGAGGTTAAGAAACTCAACCTCGCACTCGGCGGCATCAAAGACCTTAACGGTTCACCCTCAGTTGCTTTCGTCATTGATCCCAAGCGTGAGCAGATTGCTATTCAGGAATGCCGCAAGCTCGGTATCCCCGTAGTTGCAGTAGTAGACTCCAACTGCGATCCCGATATGGTTGACTACATCATTCCCGGTAACGATGACGCTATCCGCGCTATCAAGCTCTTCGCAGCACACATGGCTGATGCCTGCCTTGAAGGCGCAGCTCGCCGCAAGGAAGATAAAGCTATGGAAGCTGAAGAAACCAAAGCTGCTGAGAAAGCTGTAGAAACTGAAGCTAAAGCAGAAGAAACTCCTCAGGAGGCAAAATAATCATGGCTATTACCGCACAGATGGTTAAGGCCCTGCGCGAAAAAACCGGCGTAGGAATGATGGATTGCAAAAAAGCCCTCGCAGAAAGCGCTGGCGACGAAGAAAAAGCAATCAAATACCTGCGTGAAAAAGGTCTCGCCAAGGCAGCCAAGAAAGCAGGCCGCGCAACCAGTGAAGGTCTCGTTGGCACTTACACCCACAGCAACGGCAAACTCGTTGCTATGGTTGAGCTCAAGTGTGAAACCGACTTCGTTGCTAAAGCTGAGCAGTTCATTCAGCTTTCCAAAGACCTCGCTATGCAGGTGGCAGCAACCAACCCTGTTTGTGTAAAGCCTGAAGATCTGCCCCAGGATCTGCTTGAGAAAGAAAAAGAAATCTACAAGCAGCAGGCAATTGCCGAAGGCAAGCCTGAAAACATCGCTGAAAAGATCGTTGAAGGTCGTGTAAACAAATACTACAAAGAAGTATGCCTTCTTGAACAGCCCTTCATCAAGGACGACAAGAAGACCATCAAAGACCTTCTCAACGACACCATTGCTGTTCTCGGTGAGAACATGCAGATCGGTCGCTTCGCCCGCATCAACCTTGCGGAAGCAGCTGCCGACGAAAGCGAAGCTGAATAAGACTTCATTAAAACGGGCCGCAAGGCCCGTTTTTTTTGTCCATTTTTTAACAAAGTGAAGATCCTCCAACCAAGGACAAACTTGAGCCAGATACCAATTACCCCTTACAGCGCCGGAAAGCCGCGAAAACGAACTCACCTGCAAGCAAAACAGGAAGTTCAGCGGTATATATTTTTCTAAGCTCAAATCGATACGGACAAGTCCGTATGGGTTTGAGCTTTTTAAAGGGGTAATTTCAGCCTGTCGATTACTGGAAACGTGTTTTTCTGATAATCTCAGGAGAATCAGTACGGAAACTATAAACTACATTTTTATACGGCCGGCAATTGGAGGGAATCACCCTCTCGCGCCTGAAATACACATGCCGGTGAAATAATCTACTCTTAACCGGACAAGATCCGCGGAAAAACGGGAGAAACTATGGACAAGTTGCGCTATTCACGGGTAATGATCAAACTCAGCGGTGAGGCATTGGCAGGCGATCAGCAGTTCGGTATAAAACCTTCAGCGATAAGCCAGTTTGCTGGTGAAATCGCAGAGGTTGCTAAGAAAGGACTCCAGATCGCACTGGTTATCGGCGGCGGTAATATTTTCCGCGGTATGTCCGATTCTGCGAAAGGCATGGACCGTGCTTCAGCCGATTACATGGGAATGCTCGCTACCATCATGAATGCACTTGCAGTTCAGGATGCTCTTGAAAAAATGGGCTGTGATACACGAGTCATGTCCGCTATTCCCATGCAGGCCGTTGCTGAGCCTTATATTCGCCGCAGGGCCGTACGCCACCTTGAAAAAGGCAGGGTGGTCATTTGTGCAGCCGGTACAGGTAACCCTTACTTCACTACTGATACCGCAGCAGCACTCAGGGCTATGGAACTCAAGACCGAGGCTATCATCAAGGCAACCAAAGTAGACGGTGTTTACGATAAAGACCCGATGAAGCACAATGATGCAGTAAAATTTGAATCTATCACCTACCTTGAGACTCTTGAAAAGAGACTGGGCGTAATGGACTCCACAGCCACTTCACTGGCCATGGACAACAACATGCCCATCATTGTTTTCAACCTTTTCGAGAAAGGAAATATCGAACGGGTTGTAAAAGGTGAGCAGATCGGAACAATTGTTCACGGAGGATAATAATGATCAAAGAAGTTCTTGCCGATGGCAAAAAAAGAATGGAAGGCGCTCTTACAGCATTGGAAAACGATTTCGCGAAACTCCGCACCGGTCGTGCAGCCACATCGCTGGTGGATAGTATTCCTGTTGATTACTACGGCACCCCTACCCCTATCAACCAGGTGGCTTCCGTTTCCATACCGGACTCCCGTACCATTGCGATTCAGCCCTGGGATAAAGGAGCTTTCTCTCTTATCGAGAAAGCACTGCTCCAATCCGACCTCGGTTTGAACCCTGTTAACGACGGTAAACTGCTCCGCATCAACATCCCTCCTCTTACTGAAGATCGTCGTAAGGAGCTGGTAAAAATCGCAAAAAAATATACCGAAGAATCCAAGATTGCGCTGCGTAACGTTCGCCGTGACTTGAACGATTCCATGAAAAAGCTGGAAAAAGATAAGGATATCTCTGAAGACGAACAGCGCAAAGCGCAGGAAGATGTCCAGAAGATGACCGATGATTACGTCAAGAAATGTGATGCAGCATGCGTTGACAAAGAGAAGGAAATTCTGGAAATCTAATACCATGATGCCCCGACATATAGCTGTCATAATGGACGGTAATGGACGGTGGGCAAAATCAAGAGGACTGAACCGCAGTGAAGGCCACAAGGCCGGGACCGAAGCAGCAAAAAATATAGTTACCCGGTGCCGTGAACTGGGCATCAAACATCTTACCCTGTATACCTTTTCCAAGGAAAACTGGGCCAGACCGAAAGATGAAGTAGCTACGCTCTTTGACCTTCTGCAAGTCTTCCTGAAAAAAGAACTGTCCAGTCTGCGTGAGCAGGACATCCGCCTGAAAATACTGGGGGAACTCTCTGAGTTCCCCTTCGGCGTAAGACAGGTTGTGGCCCACACCATAAAAAAGACAGAAAACTGCAAGTCCATGACCCTGAATCTGGCCCTGAATTATTCTGGCCGGGATGAACTGGTAAGGGCCTGTAGAAAAATGATTTCTGAAGGAATCAGTGGAGACCTAATTACCGAGGAATCACTGTCCGACTATCTATACACAGCTGGACAGCCAGATCCGGACCTGATTATACGCACAAGTGGTGAGCAGAGGCTTTCCAACTACCTGCTATATCAGGCCGCCTACTCGGAACTTTATTTCACCGATATATATTGGCCGGACTTCACTCCCGACGAGCTGGACAGAGCGCTGGCTGAATTTGCCAGTAGGCAACGCCGATTCGGAAAGACCGGCGATCAAATTTAAAATTAGTCCCGCAAGGTGTATGCCTTGCGGGATTTTTCATTTCCTAAGACCTTCCATTTATATTTTCTTTTACAAAATTCACCTTTTTTATCGACAAAATCAGATAAACTGCTTTATTATTTTATAAAATATACCCAAGACTGCAACATGTAATTATTCTCAAAATCATGTTGAAGCAGAAATATATACTTCCATCTCATATGCATGAACTTAGGGAGGTATTTCATGTCATTAAGATTGGTTGGCAACCTGATAGTCTGTTTTATCGTCTGTCTGATTGTGACTGCGTGCGTTCCTAAAAAAACAAATCAGACCGCAGTAGTCGAAACAATCAGAAAGCAGGAAACCGTTATCATAGCACCTGTTGTGACGGGAACCGCTCTCATGAGAAGCAATGTCCGGGAAGTTTCTTCTTCAGAAGCGGATATAGTAGATATTATCCCTAAAAATATGCAGGTTGAGCTAATCGGCAAAAACGGAAACTGGTACAGAATCAAACGAATGAACGGAGCAGGCAGACCCGGATTTGTTTACCACAAGCTGATCAATCTTGATTTTGGCAATTATCTGGGTACGCAGGGGTGCAATAAAGAAAAAACGGTCGTATTCGAAAGCCCAAACGATAAATCGCCAACTGTGAGAGTTATACAACCTCAGACCAAGTTTGATATCATTGGTATTGAGAACGGATTCTATCATATACGGGGAGCGGACTTTGAAGGATATGCTTATACGAAAGTCTGCGTGGCCGATCCACTCAGTCCGATTGCCAAAACCGAAACCAAAATTTTAACAACACAGGTTTCCGGAACTCCTGCTGAGCAAAAAATAGCCGCTGCGAAAAATGAAAAGAAAAAGATCCAGCCAAGATTCAATACTACAACAAAGAAAAACACTGTAAAAAAAAGAAGCAGTGGCGACAATCAAGCCGCAATGGCAATTTTCGGAGCTTTTGCACAGGCCCTGCTCACAGGGGGCGGGGGCCAACAGAATATGACCCAGCCCCACAAAACGACTAACGATAACATAATCGACATCCTAAAAACGCTGGATAACAGCAAAGAACTGGCTAAAAAAACCGTTGAAATACGAGAAGACATGCTGAGCGCACTTAATGAAACCCGCGCTCTTCAATCACTGGTTGGAGCAACGGTCTCTGCCATGAACCAGAACTACAAAGCGGCAATTGATACTGCCCAAGGTGTCAGCTCGACAGGAATGAAAAAAATATCCATAAAAGCTTTCATCAAGGATCTCGCATATGAACCCACTGACTCAATTGAGGGAGCGGCGGTAAAAATTGCTGAGAATGGAAGAGCGCTTAAGACATTAGAAACCAGCATTAAATCCGAAGCGGACAACTTCGCCAATCTAAACTCACAGCAGATCCAAAATCTTGACTCCATAATCAGCTCTTTCTCAACCAACCTCCATGCATCCAATGCTCTATACGACATGAGCATGGACAAATCGGCAAATATCATTCTCAGCATTGACCGGGCTTTGGGAGCATACGCTGAAAAGGGCCAGCAAATGAATGAAGAAGTCACAAAACAATTAACCATCATCGGACTTTCCATAGCTGAACTTGTTACACAGATAAGCAATGCCCAGAATAATCCAGTCGGTGCTATAGCTGCCATTCCGCGGCTCATGGACACTATGGATCAGTTTGAAACCATGCAGACTCTGTTCAATGATTTTGAAAAAGACTTCAACTATATTGAAGAAAACTCTGTTCTGATAGCCAAACAAGGAAAAAATATAGCCGGAACCATCATGACCGCGCGACGCAAAAACACGCAGGTTACAACCATGTTGGAATCATACTACCGGCAAAAAATGGAATTGAGCAGCAGACTGAAGGAAAAACTCGTCCATCAGGCTGCAGACGGATTTAAACAGGTGGAAGAAAAAGCTGCGTCTGTTGCGCTGGCTGAAGACATGCTAGACTAATAGAACTTTAATGGGGGTACCAATGAAAAAAATTTTTACGCTGTTTATCTGTTCCCTGCTGTTGCTTGGATTCACCGCTTGCGCAAAAAAATTCGAGCACGCACAATCAGCTAAGACCTCTATGCATGATGTAGGCGAGTCTGCCGGAGAGCTGAAGGACGAAACTGAAACAGCCAAAAGCAAAACAGAAGAAATCAAGGACAAGGAATCTCTGGATAGTCTGGAAGGACATAAGTGGTGAAAAAATGATCCGCTTATTGTGTATAATTCCAGTTATACTGGCTGTGCTGTTCACTCCTGCATGGTCCATGGCGAAGGAGCTTTTTATAATCCCCGCTGCTATTGGAAAGGTGCGCAATAAGGAAAAGGATCGGCATAAAGCAGAACTGGAAAAAATACTCAAAGATAAAAACTTCAAAAAATCGCTGCGCAAAGGGGTGCTGGGATTTCTTAAACGTGCTGCGGCAAAAAATGAGAATGTGAATATCAAACGGGCCGGTTTCAACACCAAGTTTGATCCAGAATCTATTCTCGTGCCGCTGCTTTTCGTGGATAACGTAATATCATTTGTCGACGAATACGGATCAGCAGAACAAAGACTATACAAGGGGTGTGTATATATAGGTCTGAATTTTCTCCTATTCCAGGCAAAATCTGAATCGCTGGTCTATTCAGCACCAATGGTTATCTCGGTCCCCTATCTGGACAAGACACCAAACTTCAGCCTTGAACCGCTGGCCGGTCAGATCAGGTCCTCCATCGTAGCTTTTTTTACCGAGAATAAACGCCTTAAAGCGGATGAAAAGAACGAGCTGGGCAATTGTCTTGCCGATCTTGAATATCTATTTTCCACCAAGACTTGCGAAATTCGAGAGGTCGAACTCTCTAAAGGAACACAGCACCGCATTGAGAACCACTCCAAATACAAATCTCTTGCCCAGATGCTGGCTTCGCAGGCTTTATCTGAAGAAAATCTTGTATTGCCCCCGAAATCTCGTGGGCCTGCGTTTAGACGCGGGCTGCATGCTGCGGTGTCTATGTTCGGTGTTTCATTTCAGCAGGGCGAGGAGAGTTCTGTTTTTTCTGAACGCGATAACGTCTACCAGACGACTATCCGCCTTCCCAAACCGCAAGTTATCTACAAACTCTTCATCAAAACCGGAACTAAAGATAACGACCTTGGGGCATTCATAGAACGAAACTATACAACAGCAGCAATCCTGCAAAGCGGCAATCAGGTCATAAAGTGTATCAAGAGCGTAAGCGCAACCATTGCCAAACAGCACACTAAAGTTTCCGATGTAAACCTATATAACAGCCTGATCAACTCTTTGAGTGATTTGGACCAATGTAAAAGGTAAACTGTCTATAAAACCTTACGGAGACGCAATGAACACATCAAAGGTCATACTCGGAGTACTGATCAGTTCTCTGTTAGTACTCTCTTTTGCCGCTAACGGACTTTGTGGAAGCAAAGACGGTTATAAAATTTACAAAAAATCAGGAAAACCTACCATTGTATTTTCGCTGGTACCGCGCATCGTAGGAGAAAACCTATCGCCGCAGGAATGCGAAAACCTGATTCGCAACTTGAATAAAGCCCTGCAGCAGGAATTTAACGAGGCCGGATTTGAAACACACCGGGACCGGATGATCACCGGGTTCCTGCTCGACTCCTGCAAAAGGTCCTATGCGACCTCACAACAGACCGTGACCGAAGATGAAATCATCAGCATTGCCCGTGACAACTACATTGATTATGTGGTGATAGGCGCTTCGGAAGTCGAAATAGAGTATGACGAAGACTACGAGCAATACTCTGCTCTTGTGGACATTAACGGCGATTTTCTCGGTGTTCAGGCTGAACCGCCGACATCATACGCCCTCAATCTTACCGGGGAATACATGCACCCCAAAAAGGACCGTTTAATCAAATTGTCTGTCATTGACATCGCGCGCAAAATTGCCCGTCTGAGGACAATCGACACAGTTCTCTCACACTGGAAAGAAAACAAAAAAAAATAATGAAAGGGGGAGTAAAACTCACTCCCCCCTTTTAATTCTCAAAGTTTCCCTAAATCGACTTGCTATTCATCCTCGAACTGAGAAGGATCAAGTTCTGCTTTTGCATAATCCATATAAAGACCGGTATCGATAAACAACTTGCAGATATCTCCATCAATATGCCTGTCCTTAATCATAAATCCCAAAATCTTGATTGCCTGTGAAAGTTTCATGGGCTTTTTGTAGGGTCTGTCTTTGGCTGTCAGTGCTTCAAAGATATCTGCAACCGCCATGATTCTGGCTTGTAACGGAAGTTCGTCCCCTTTTAGACCGTTTGGATAGCCCGAGCCGTCCAATTTTTCATGATGTCCTGCCGCATATTCCGGAACACGGGCAAGACGTTTCGGGAAAGGCAACCGCAGAAGCATCTCATGGGTAATGGCTGCGTGGCTTTCGATGACTTTACGTTCGCTATCGGTAAGTGTACCTTTACGGATACAAAGATTCTTTACCTCATCTTCAGTGAGCCAGTTGAAGGTCTCCCCGTTGCTTTCATAGGTCCGGGAAGCAATATCTTTTACTTTCGCGATGCGATCATCTGACATGAATTCGTTGGGAACATTGCAGGAAAGAATATACTGATGATCATCCTCAAGCTGCTTAAGATCAGCAGCATAACGCGTTTCAATTTCGGCCAGTTTTGAAGGATCGGAGCCACCGGAAAGAGCAGCTATTGTTTCTTGAAGCTGCTTGTTTTTGATAATCTCAGCAATTAGCCTGAATCGAGCATCAACCATAGCGACGCGGTCAAAGATTGTTTCAAGCTTTGTAGATTTATCCACCACATGCTCGGGAATAGAAATCTTACCCACATCATGCATCCATGCGGCCAGCTTCAATTCCTCCAATTCGTCCTCAGTGAAATGAACCTCGGCATACTTGCCGTCCTGCAAAGAGTTAACCTTGTCGGCAATCATCATGGTGATGGTCACTACGCGCTCGATATGGCCATTCGTATAAGGAGACTTAGCATCAATAGCAGCAGCGATACTCTGGATAACTGAATACAGCAGATCTTTCAGACCCTGAATAAGCTGGACATTGGTCATGGCAATGGCAGCCTGAGAAGCCAGCGAACCAACGATATTCACAACATCCGGTGAGAATTCAATTATTTCACCTTCATCATCGAGAGCGTTCAGAAGCTGCAAAACACCGATAATATCCTGTTCATGATTTTTAAGAGCCAGCACAAGCATAGACTTGGAGCGATAACCTGTTGCGGCATCATACTTGCGCGGCCCAGTGAAATCAAAACCTTCGGCTTCATAAACATCTGCTATATTGATCGTTTCTCCGGTTAAGGCGCAATAGGAAGAAACATTGGATTTGTTCGGGGTATTGCTGGAGTTGTACAACGGTACAGGCGGCAGGGTTATTTCATTACCGCTGGTTCCGCCCATGCGCACGTCCATAGTGTCATTCTGGAGAATGGAGAATTCAAGCTTGCGTCCTTCGGGATCAACAATGTACAAAGTTCCCGCGTCGGCACGAGTCAGCACTCTGGCTTCATCTACGATCATCTCCAGCAGCCGTTCCAAACGGGTTTCACCAGAAAGAGCCAGTCCTATCTCTGTGAGACCTTCAACAAGATCATCTTTTGATTCAATGTCATTCTCAAGAGCATCTTCCATCTCCCGGCACAACTGCAACACTTCAGCATAACACTCTGCCCCCTGAAAACGGCTACAGGCGGCAGCGATTATTTTTTTGAACTTACGCACTCCAGAATCTGTAACACCGTTACGTGACACCATCTCCTCCACCGATCAAAAACACATTTTATATCACATCCATATCTTTAATTATCAATACAAACATAAGACAGGGTTGGCAAACGTAATATTAATAAAACCTATAGATATGTCAGTAAACACGATTTTCTTACATATATAACACAAAGACGACGAGCGTTAAATATTATCATGGACCTGCTGGAAAAAGTTTTTTCCCGAGTCTAAGAATGCCCCCTTGTGACAGAATTAATATGGAAAAATAACTGTCAACAGCTTGCCCCATAGCTATTAATGGATTATAAATACGGAGTTTTTTGCTTGAAAAAAGTAAAACTCGCCATGATCGTTACTAATATTTTACTGTTTACGGAACCTGGCTTTTTATCTTAATCTGTACCGGCGTCCAGATACAGTACTTATATATTTATTTTAATAGATTTTTTGTGGAAATTTTAACCGAGGACTTCATGCCCTTAAGCAGCCTTCAAAAACGAATTATCACCTCACTGCTCCTTGTTGCCGCACTTGCTACAGCCCTGATTATGGGTGGGAAAGTATTAACCGGCGGACTTGCCATATTCTGCACCATAGCCCTGCATGAATTTTATTCCATGTTCTGGCAGGACAAATCACACCTTGCCTCGCGCATAATAGGAATGGCTGCCGGAGCCGGTATAATACTCACTTCGGCGACAGTCTCCCCGGTCTGGATGCTGCTTATTATGCTCGGAGCCTTCTGGCTGTTCAACTTCCGCTTTCTGTTTTCATTCAGCTCCAAACCGGACAATGCCACCTATCTGGATAGTCTGGTGCTCTTTGCAGGACTTGTTTACATCCCGGTTACCATGCAGTTCATGACCTCCATGAACAGCTGGGAAATTCTTTTTGTCCTTCTGGCTGCGTCCTCTTCTGATACCGCAGCTTTTTACGCCGGAACATTTTTCGGAAAAAAGAAAATCTGGCCGCAGATCAGTCCCAAAAAATCATGGGCCGGTTCCATCGGCGGATTTGCAGGCTGCATCCTCTGCTGCACTGTATATGGACATTTTCTCGGACATGCCCCGTTCCTCTATTGGACGGCATTGGCAGCAATACTTAACATCGGCGCACAGATGGGTGATTTTTTCGAATCTGCACTGAAACGTAAACTTCAAATCAAAGATTCCGGCAAAATCCTGCCCGGCCACGGCGGGGTGTTAGACCGCATCGACAGCCTAGTGCTTGCACTTCCCATTTACGTTCTGGCTAGAGAGATTCACGCATTCTTTTAAAACGGGCAATAAACCCACAAAAACAAGACGGATAACCAGACTTGCAAACATATATTTCACCCTGGCCGGCAGATGCAAAACTCCCCGAATTTCCCAGATCGGTTTCAATTCTAGGCAGCACAGGATCCATCGGCACCAGTACCCTCAAAGTAATCGAGCAGCACCCGGACCTTTTCAAAGTTTCGGCTCTTGCCGGAGCAAGAAATGCCGGACTTCTGGCAGAGCAGGCTATAAAACACCGTCCGCAGTACCTTGCCGTGCTGAATGATGATGCAGCGGCAGAGCTTAAAAGTCTGCTTCCCGCAGACTATAAACCTGAAATTCTCACTGGACCGGCTGCTTATATTACACTTTCCGAGCTGGAAGAAGTATCGCTTGTGCTTTCTTCCATTGTTGGAGCAGCGGGTTTTGAACCGACTCTGGCAGCTGCGAATAAAGGAAAGATGATCGCCCTTGCCAACAAGGAATCCCTTGTTCTCGGCGGACATATCATCCGTGAGGCATGCCACCGCACCGGGGCAACCATTCTTCCCGTAGATTCAGAGCATAATGCCCTTTTTCAGGGGCTTACCGGGCATGATGGTAAAGATGTCAGCAGACTGATACTGACTGCTTCCGGAGGACCGTTCCGCGGCAGATCAAAAGAATTTCTAGGAACAGTGACCCGCGAACAGGCACTGGCCCATCCCAACTGGGACATGGGTGCAAAGATCAGCATTGATTCCGCAACCCTTATGAACAAAGGTCTGGAATTTATCGAAGCCTGTCACCTTTACGGATTGCCCCCGGAACAGATTGATGTCGTGGTCCACCCACAGTCCATTATCCACTCACTGGTAGAATATGTGGACGGCTCACAGCTGGCACATCTTGGAGTTCCTGACATGCAGATACCAATTGCTTTCTGCATGTGCTTCCCGAAACGCGTTCCGCTCGCACTAAAACAGCTGAACCTTGCGGAAGTTGGAACACTAACCTTCGAAAAGCCGGACCTTGAGGTCTTCCCCTGCCTGAAACATGCGGCGGATTCCTTTGCGGCCGGACAGAGCCATCCGATTGTACTTAACGCGGCCAATGAAGTTGCTGTAGACCTTTTCCTGAAGGAAAAAATCAAATTTCTGGACATTCCCGCCATCATCGGCAGGGCACTTGATGCCCACGCAGGATGTGACGTAAGTGAAGCGGAAGCAGTTCTTGAACTGGACATTAAAACCAGACGGGACGTCATGGAGTCCATCGTCTAAGGGATTATTATGGCTTGGATAGTTGATTTTGTATTGGTCCTCGGCGGGCTGATTTTCTTTCACGAGCTTGGACATTTCCTTGCAGCGCGTATGCTCGGTATCGGTGTGAAAACATTTTCACTCGGTTTCGGGCCTAAGCTGGCCGGATTCAGTTGGGGGACCACCAACTACCGTCTATCCCTTGTGCCTCTCGGTGGATACGTTAGCCTTGCAGGCGAAGAGCGGGACATGACTGAAGACAGTGGATTCAGCAGAAATGAGTTATTCATGAACCGTCCTCCGTGGCATCGCATGATTGTTGTCGCTGCCGGTCCGCTGTTCAACTTCCTGCTTGCATGGATAATTTTCTGGGGCATTATTATCAGCAACGGACAAATGGGACTGGCTCCCATCGTAGGGCAGCTGCAACCTGATAGTCCTGCTCTGCACGCAGGAATAGAATCAGGAGATAATGTCCTTTCCATAGATGGCCGTAAAATCGTCTTCTGGGCTGACCTTGCGGAAACCATCCAGACCAGCCAGTCCGAGAACCTCGACTTTGTTATAGACAGAAATGGCGAAACCAAAGAGATATCAATCAAGCCGCAGGTCCAGGAACTCAAAAATATTTTCGGCGAAACCATACGCAGACCTGTTGTAGGAATTGTCGCATCCGGAGATTCCAAGACAATTGAAATGAACGGGATTGACGGAGCTGTTGCCGCAGCAGAACAGACATGGGATGTTACCAAACTGATCTGCACCAGCATTGTCAAAATGATAGAACGGGTAGTGCCTATGGACTCCATCGGCGGACCGATCATGATTGCACAGGCCATTAAACAGCAATCTGAACGAGGTCTTCTGGAACTACTGCACTTCACCGCTTTTATCAGCATCAACCTCGGACTGCTCAACCTGTTGCCCATCCCTGTTCTGGATGGTGGGCACCTGCTCTTTTTCAGTCTCGAGACAATTCTGCGCAAGCCGCTTAATGAAAGACTTCAGGCCGCAGCCACCCGCATGGGACTTCTGCTGCTGCTCTGCCTGATGGCTTTTGCCATTTTCAACGATATAGTAAGAACAATAAGCAGCAAATGAGTATACCCTTAGAAGAAAAAAATGACCTTCTGCTTGCAATCAATGGAACAGAAGAAACTTTACAGATAATACTCGCAAGGCGGGAGAATGAAGATGAACCATACTCCCTGCTGGAAACTAAAAGTCTCGTGGTTCCGGGCCGATCAGTTAACTTCATGATTCCGTCAATTCACGATTCCCTTAAACTTTTCGGATACAAAGCAACTGACATTTCACGTATTGCAATTGCAGCAGGTCCGGGGAGTTTTACAGGATTGCGCCTGACCTTTGCCGGTGTCGCAGGAATTTCAGCCGGAAACGGCTGCCCGGTCGGTGCACTGGAATACCTGCCGATTATCGCTAAAGGTGCCGCGCTAGTGAGCAAACTACCTGTCTGGGCTGTTACCCATTCACGGAGGATGCAGGTATATCTGCAGGGCTTCGAAGCCATAAGCGAAAATATAAAACTGACCGCGATTACTCCACCGCTCCCTCTCACCGTGCAAAAAGCTGCGGAAGTTATCCTTTCATACAAACAGGAAAAGGCTGTTCTCGCAGGAACAGGACTGACGAAAAACAAGGTATTCTTTGATGCTTTTCTGGCTGAAAACAGTCAATACTCCGCTATGCCTGAAAGGTTTAACTTCCCGGATGTGCGGGATATACTTGAAGCGGCTGAACAAGCAGACTATTCGGAAGAAATGCCCGTGCCTATGTATCTGCGAGGTTCGGACGCCGAGGAAAACCTTGAAGCCATCGCCAGCAAGTTTGGCATACCACTTGAAAAAGCCCGTGAGCGACTGAAAAATGTTACTCCTCGTTAGCTAATTTTATAAAATTTAATATTGCAAAAAGGGATCTCCATAAACGGAGGTCCCTTTTTTTATTTGAAAAACAAAAAAAACGAACTGACCCTAAAGTTATCTAAGTTTCAGACGATCAGGTAGGCACGAAGGACCAGTACAGCTTTGTGAACCTTTCGTTCCAAGGCAATGTTTTTGGCAAGGAAGCCAAAGATCACTTTTCAAGGAGGAAAACATGTCTTTAGTAATTAACCACAACTTGATGGCTATGAATGCTAACCGCAACCTGGCAGATTCGTATGGTAGCCTCGGTGTCTCAACCCGTCGCCTGTCTTCAGGTCTTCGCGTTGGAACCGCTGCCGACGATGCTGCAGGTCTCGCAATTCGCGAACTTATGCGCTCTGACATTAAGTCACTCAACCAGGGTATCCGTAACGCCAACGATGCAATTTCAATGATCCAGACCGCTGACGGCGCTCTCGGTGTTATTGACGAAAAGCTCATTCGTATGAAGGAACTTGCAACTCAGGCATCAACCGGTACCTACAACTCTGACCAGCGTCTGATCATCGACTCCGAATATCAGGCCATGGCATCAGAAATCACCCGTATTGCAAGTGCAACTGACTTTAACGGTATTCACCTGCTTAATGGTAACATGTCCGGAGCTAGCAGCGATCACAGTGGAACCGGTCTTACTTCTACTGGTCCTGTAAAGGTTCACTTCGGTACCGGTAACGATTGCTCGGAAGACTACTACTATGTTTCCATTAACACATCTACTGCTTCCGCACTTGGTGTTGGTAGCGCAGCGAGTAACTCCATTTCCACCCAGGAACTGGCGCAGAAGTCCCTTGAGAAGCTGAACAACGCTATCATCTCAAAGGATAAGATCCGCGCTAACCTCGGTGCTATGCAGAACAGGCTGGAAAACACCATTACCAACCTGTCCATCCAGGCAGAAAACGTTCAGGCTGCGGAATCCCGCATTTCCGACGTTGACGTTGCAACTGAAATGACTGAGTTCACCCGTAACCAGATCCTGACCCAGTCCGCAGTAGCTATGCTCTCGCAGGCTAACAGCATGCCCAGAATGGCAATGCAGCTCATCGGTTAATAGAATCGAATACGCAGCATAAAGCATTCTGATTAAGTCAGATTAGTGGATAAAGCCGGGTCCGGTTCAACCGGCCCGGCTTTTTCTCTAATGAATGTACAAACATGCTATTATTAACAAACTCTTAACCAATCACTAACACTTGGCATCCTGATTGCATCTCAAGAGGTGAGAATAGAACCAGGGAAAAAAATTCCCGGAGATAATTATGTCTGATTACACCTCAGGAAATATCAACTTTACCGGACTCGGCTCCGGAACCGACTTCCAGTCTCTTATTGATGGACTGATCAAGCTTGAACGAGTCCATATCAACAGACTCGAGAGCTGGAAAAGCACGTGGAGCGATAAAGTTGAAAAGTTTCAGGAACTGAATACTGCCCTGCTCGGCCTCCAGACTACGCTGAAGTCCATGGATACACTTGATGAATTCATGACTAAGGCCGTATCGAGCTCCGATTCAGATATAGCAACCGCGACAGCAAACAGTCAGGCGGACGTAACCAGCCATACATTAGAAGTAAAATATTTAGCTAAAAACGACATCGTCGTAGGCAGTATCGGACTCTCTGACGCTAAGGATGCCTACTATTCATCAGCCGGTTCTTTTACATTTTCATATGCGGGCAAATCCGTAACTCTTAGCAATATTCCAGCCGGAACAACTTTGGAAGGCATGGTTAATATAATTAATAACCATGCCGACAGCCGTGATAAAATCAGGGCGACGGTCCTGAATGACGGTTTCTACACCCGTTTACAAATTTATGGGCTTGACCTTGGATCTGAGAATAGAATTATAATTTCCAATACTCCCGGATCAGTTTTTACCGAAAACAATTACCTTACAACTCAGTATTCTCAGGATGCATGGCTGAAAGTAGATGGCTTTCCGCCGGGCTCTAATGCGTGGATGGTTCGTGATTCCAATACCATCGATGACCTCGTTCCCGGAGTCACCTTAAATCTTAAGAAGCCCAACCTTGGCAACCCCATACACATCGGCGTAACGACGGATAAGGAAGGAATGGTCGAAAACGTCCAGAAGTTTGTCGACCAGACGAATGAAGTCCGGCAAATGATCAAGGACCTGACATCAGTTTCGACCTCTTCAGACAAGGCCAAGGGTTCTATCCTGACTGGTAACTACGGTGTTGAACTGTTGATCGGCCAAAGGTTGAAGGAAGTCGTAGCCAGCAAGGGGATCGGTTTTTCATGGTTTTTCGAAGACGAAGCTACTGGAAATACCAGAGGTGACCGCTATTCAGCCCTTTCACAGTTAGGCATCAAGACCAATGCAGATACCGGCGGCGCCAATATGGGACTGCTGGAACTTGATACAGAGGAGCTGACAAAAGCCCTGAATGACGACCCGATGGCTGTCGCCAAGCTTTTCTCTGCAAACTATATGGGTGAGTCAGAATCTTCCAACCTGACCTACTTGTCACATATCACAGGTGTGACCAAGCCCGGGCAGTATAACGTCCAGTATGAAGTTGCGGGCGGCAAACTGGTCTCGGCAACCATAAATGGCGTTGCGGCGTCAGTTGATTCCACCTCCTGGCAGATCACCGGTCCTGCCGGAACCGATGCTTCCGGTATGGCTATCCGAGTTGAAAACAGGGCCGATGGAATCTACGGCAATTCAGACGTTGACGCTTCAGATGCAATGAAAATCAATCTGAAGCTTGGAAAGATAGGTGAAACGGTCGAAATTCTCAGTGATATCACCAGTGAGGATGGCCCCCTTGAAATTCTTCAGGATAACTATGCTACGATCATGGATAATATCGACAAAAAAATCGAGTATGAAGAAGATCGTATTGCGCTGAAGAAGAGAATGCTGACAGAGAAGTACGCAAGGCTTGACGAACTGCTCGGTAACTATCAGGGCCAATCCGCTTCGCTCACAGCAAGCGTAACCCAATTAATGAAGAGTTAACTTGAACCGGTAATTTTTTTAAAAAAGACTCTAATGTTTCCCGGAAGACTACCGATCAGTAAGTCAGGAGGAGCAATTATATGCACAAAGCCGCTCAAGCTTATCTTTCAACTCAGGTCCATACCACTTCAAAGGGAGAACTTCTCCTTATGCTTTATGATGCTGCAATCAAGTTCATGAAGCAGGCCAAAGTTAAAATCAATGAAAAGGATTACGCAGCGAAAGGAATCCTGATATCCAAGGCTATTGAAGTTATCTCTGAGCTTACCGCCAGCCTGAACAAGGAAAAAGGCGGAGAACTCGCTGAGAACCTTAGCAAACTCTATATCTTCTGTAACACAAGACTTCTGCAGGCGAACTTGAAAATGGATACTCAGAAGCTTGATGAAGTTATCAAGATTATCGATGGTATTGCTTCTGCTTACCGGGAAATCATCCCTACCGAAGAAGCACGAGCCGCAGTTCCTTTGCAGACAACGGCAAGCGCCAGCAGCGGTACAACAAATGTAAACCGCAGTTTTGTTAACGACGCCGGGTATGGCATGCCCACACCCTCGGCACAAAATATGCCGTCTCCCAATGCACTGCGCCTAAAGAAGGCTGCAAATGCATACGGCGGTGGAATATAGATAACCAAGCCATAATTTGCTCCGGCTGTTTATTTAGACATAAAGCCCCTGTTTTTTCGACAGGGGCTTTTCTTATTTACTTAGCACGGCCTATCTGTCATCTATTTCAATCATGGATAATAACAGAATAAGAGTTCTTCAGGTTTCCCCATCACTGGATCTTGGCGGCACAGAAAAGGTAATGCAGTCATTTGCCGTTAATCTGGACGATAAACTATTCGAGACTGCCGTCTACTCGCCTGTAGACGGACCAAGGGGAAGAATTCTCCGTAAATACGGAGTGGCTACATTCATCAATGCCGATTTATTTTCCGTGTTGTTAAAATTCCGTCCTGATGTTGTACATATCCATCGTGCAGGATGGGCAGAGCCGGGATCACTGCGCCCCATTAAACTGGCAGAAATACCCGTGCTGGTGGAAACAAACGTATTCGGACGCCATGATCCGACCCCTGAAGCCAATCTTATTGACCGTCATTTGTTTGTCTCCCAATTCTGCGCCGCACGCTTCGAAAAAGTAAATTCCATCCCTGCTGTTACGCCGAAGTATTCCGTCCTCTATAATCCGGTTGATACCGACTTTTTTGCCGAACACTGCCCGGCAGACCGTGAAAGACCCCTCAATTCATTTGGGCGGATTTCACGTGCCGACAAGGGGAAATGGTCAAGCCTTGCCATTGACTTCCTGCCAATACTTGAGAAGCAGGTAAAAAGCGGCATGCTCCAACCTTTTCTTTACAGCATTATCGGTGGTATACCTGAAGCGGAACAATTTGTCGCAGAGCACAACCTGCAAAAATACGTAAATTTTCTTCCTCCTGTGCTTACTGATGCAGAAATTTCAGACTTTCTAAACTCTATAGGATTTCTGGTTCACGCTAACGACACCGGGGAATCCTTCGGCCTCGTCATTGCGGAAGCAATGGCCGCAGGATTACCGGTCATCACCCACCCCAGCAAGGGGTTGAGAGATAATGCTCAGCTGGAGCTGGTTGAGCATGGTGAAACCGGAATTGTTGCAAGTGATTCGCATGAATTTGCGCAAGCTGTGAAATTCCTGCTTACACATCCGCAGAAAGCGCGTGAGATGGGTGAAAAAGGAAGGGACAAAGCCGCAAAACTTTTCCGGGCTCAGGATATAGCTGCAAAATTAGGTTCAATTTATATTGAACTACTCAAAATTAAGAACAAAATATAATTACATGCTGCACACTTTCACCCTCTACTCAAACCAAATTCTGAGCTATCTTCTTGATGGACTGCCGGAGGAAGAAACTGCCCCGCTTTCCACTCCTGCAGCAGAAACCGCTGCAAAACATCTTCGCTTTGCAGATAGGCGGAATGCGGAAACTATAATTCTTTTCGGGGCGGGCGACGGGAGATTGGCTAAGGAATTGGCAGAGAAGAAGAAAGGCAACCAGATTCTTTTGATCTGTGATCTTTTTCCCCAACAGATCAGACGACTCACAGCTAATGGATTTGACAGTATCATTAATCAAAATTGCGCAGTTCTAACAGACTCCTCAATATGGTCTCAACTCCTTCTGCTTATCCAGAACGGATACAATGCAGCAGATTCACATCTGATCCTAAATCCCGCCTTAACCGGAGACAGCAAAAAAAAACACCAGAACCTGCAAAAGATATTCTCAGGCACCAAGAAGCTTACACTTCCTGAATCACACGGGCATGGCAAAATTTCAGCTGCTGCAATACTCAGCCCGGATGAACCGGATCTGAAAGATTTCATCAACAACTTTCCAGAATGGGTAAATGAAATAGTACTTGTTTGGGATACTTCTGAACTCAATCACATCCGTGAAAATGAAGAGTTTCAAAATAAAAAGATTATCCACATCTGCCAGCAGCTGAATGCAGATTTCTCCGCGCAACGTAACCGCATGCTTCAACATTGCTCCGGGGACTGGGTAATATATTTAGACGCGGACGAGAGACTTGATAATGACAGCTGGGATATACTGAGACAGGCAACAGCATTGGAAGCTTGTGATTGCTGGTATCTACCGCGCATGACTTTTTACCCGGACAGTTCAAATAGCCGTATCGGATATGGCTTATGGCCGGATCTGCAACTACGGCTTTTTAAAAATACATCCAGACTAAGATTCATCAATAGGATTCACGAGAAATTGACCGGAATACAAGGTAAATCAGGTATCTTACCGGACTGCCCTATCCAGCACCTGACCCATATTTTGAAGAGCAGGGAAAAAATCGAAAATAAACTCAAAAATTTTGATCAAGCCGCAGGAGGAAAGGTCAGCCATCGTCTTGGAAAAGAATTCCCAAATATTTTAAATGAGTTTATAGATCCCGGAAAAGACAGAAAAGTCGGGCCGCTTCTGCTTCCTGACATTAATTTGACATGCTGATCATACACAATTGGCATTGCCTAACAGTATAAAATTTATTAGGTCTGACCAAAATATTCAGACAAACAGCGTCAAGGATTTAATATGAAAGTTACTTGTCCCGAATGTAATTTCAGCAGTGAAATACCGGTAGATAAAATTCCGGCAACTGCCCAGCTTGCCACTTGCCCTAAGTGTAAGGCTAAATTCAAATTCAGAGATCTTGATGAGGAATATGCTCCTGTATCAGATGGTCAAACTGAACAATACAGCAACCCTGATCCGGATGAAGAGTACGGCGATGCTGCAGCTTATGTTAACCAGCACTCGCAGGAAGCCCCCCATACCGAATCAGGATATGAGCAGCCTGCCCAATACGAAGAGCAGCCTGAACAGTATGAGACGCAACCGGAACAGCAGCCTTATGTGCAGGATAAGTCCATACACGAAGAACCTGCGCATGAAGATAAGTCCGACATCTGGCAACGTCTTGACTCCATGAGCCCCGAGGATGTTCATGAAGAATCTGAATACATGCCTGATGCACATGCCACTGAGGGCGAAGTTCCTTTTGAAAATATGGAGAAATACGGATTTTTTCCTGCTTTCTTCTTAACAATCAAACAGGTCATCCTATCCCCTGCTGCATTTTTCAAGAACATGCCTCTCAAAGGGTTTTTGATGCCCCTGTTTTTCTTCATACTACTGGCTGAATTTCAGGAAATCTGTAATTTCATCTGGACCATGGCCGGAGTAGATACCTCCATGACAAGTGATGTAGGCAGAATGGTGAATGATTCCATTATCGCCGACTCTTTGAAGGATGGAACCGGACCGGCATTAATCTCACTGCTGCTCTATCCATTGATGTTGGCCGGGATCAGCTTTCCGCTTATCGGCATGACTCACATCATGCTCATGATTTTCGGAGCTGGTGACCGTGGGTATCAGGCAACATTCAGGGCCACAGCGTATTCCTACGCCCCCATTATTCTCTGTGTGGTTCCAGTTGTTGGGGACATGATCGGTGCGCTGATAAGCGTTGCCTTATCAATCATAGCTTATAAAAACATCCACAATACTACATACATGCGTGTTGTACTTTCAATGGTAATGCCTCTTGTGCTACTATTAGTGATATTGGGCTTTTACTTGCAGTTCAACCAGCCCACAATCTAGCTGCCGGGGATATTTATGTTTGGATGGTTTAAAGGAAAAATTAATAATGCCAAGGAACGTATCCGCATTGCCAAGGAAATTAACCCTAGAAGTTTCCGTAGTATGGCCCGCGAGATAACAGATCTGGCCGATGCCTGCTCTCAGGTCTGCTTACCTGAAAGCGAGCTGTTACAGAGAGTTGAAAAAATAAAAGGCGAAATGGAACAGCTCACAGAACTGACCCTCCAGCCGGAATTCAAAAAGCTCTCGGTACAACGCAAAATGGAACTCCGCCAAAGCCTGATCCAATCACGCGAACAGATTCTGGATTCCATGCAAGCAACACCATCCCCAACTAAACTAATCCAATAAAAAAAGGGCGGTTCTTCAAAAGAGAAACCGCCCTTTTTTATGGCTTGATTCACAAACCTAGCACGAACCACCGCAACCGACTTTGTGAACATTTCTTTGGAGGAAAAGTAATAAAAAAATTATGCTGAATCTAATCATAAAAAGAATTAGCACGGCATACTTATTGCTTAATCTACACAGAATGCTGTTTCGGTCAAATTATGGACAATAAATTTAAAACAAATCTTTGGTTGCTGATATGAAAAAAATATTTCTTGTTATCCTGCTGGCACTTTCGGCCTGCACCCATTTTGAACCCCAGATTGCCACCCAGTCCGTCTACTACCAGGATGCTGAGGTTCAGCTATCGCAACTCATGGTCTATTCGAGACCAGAGAAACCACATTATGGTCCGCTATCTGCCCTTTTCTTTCCCTTCCATGTAACCCAGACCATGCATAAAGGCAGCGACTGGGGAAAGAGTGTCGCCAAAGGCATTTGGCAGAACTGGACCAGCCTGCAAATTTTCCCTTCCATGGTTTATGACGACAATCTGGCATACCGTGGTTTGGATGAAGCCCTTTTTGTTGCCCGCTCCAAAGGCTACGACCTACTGGTGGTGGGATTCGTGCCTTACCTCTATCTGGGGCATACAGTAGACGATTCCGCACTGAGCGTGCAGGTTAAAATTTATGAAACTAAACGCGGACAGATGGTCTGTTCTTTTGAACAAAGCGGTCGCATCGAAAAGAAAATGGACGATGATTTCATCTTAGTAAAACGCGAACACCGTATGCCGGACTCAGCATTTTACAGCATCATTCAGGCCATCGCTACGGATATGGCGGTTCCTCTGACATCTTGGGCGCGTTACGAAACAACCAGCCAGGGCATGACTGCCGCTTTGATGCCCAACATGATGCAGATGCAGGCCCCGCCACAAACCGGAGACCATATACAGCAGGGAAATCAATCGACGGAGAATCCGAAAAGGACTCCTCCGGAAACCATTACCACCTCTGAACAGCAAGCTGCCCAGCCAAAGGACAAAAAAGCTGAATCCAAACCACGATCTATCAATCTGGCCGTTCAATTTGATGTAGACTCATCAGAGATCAAGCCTGAATCATATCCTCTTTTGAATGAGCTTGGTAAGGCTCTTATTGGTGACAACCTGAAAGACAAAAGAGTTATTATCGGCGGACATACCGATTCCGATGCCTCACCGGAATACAATTTCAAGTTAAGTAAAGACCGTGCGGAAGCAGTGAAAAAATATCTGACCACCAATTTCCCGATTGCACCGCAACGGATAGGCACAACCGGATTCGGAGAATCCAATCCGCTGGTGCCCAACACTACCAAGTATAACAAACTTCTTAATAGGCGAGTGCAAGTCTCAATTGCACCTTAATTTTGACGACTTGACGTGAAAGCAATAAATAAATTTACTTCCCCGCCCCAATTCAGACCGGGTGGGGAGGTAATATCCCCGGTTCCCTGTTTAATTCATAAATTACTTCATTTAATTATTTCATTTTTTCAATAACTTATATTGCACCTTAAAACCTCTTAATTAGCCCTTTTCCCCCGCCTTCATTTGTGTTACTCAAAACACGCTCTCTCGTTACGCATAACCGATCTTTTTCCCTGTTGACGACAAAGGAACAATAATTATCATCTTTAGCATGATCAGGGAAAATATCGTTAAAACTGATAGCCTGGCGCGTTTATCGCAGCTAGGGAGGATTTTTATAAATGATTGGTATTTCTAAACTTTACTGTGGCGCGGTTGAAACTTCCGATGCCCTGCGCTATGGTCGTGAATCAGGAAAACTGCCTTCTCATCTTTTGCAGTTTTCTAAAGATAAAAAACCTGTTGTTGTCTGGAATATGACCAGACGCTGCAACCTCAAGTGTGTTCACTGTTACGCACAGGCTGTAGATCCTAACGGACAGGATGAGATCAGCACAGCAAAAGCAAAAGAGATCATTGACGATCTCGCAGCATTCGGTGCCCCCGTAATGCTTTTCTCCGGCGGAGAACCGCTGGTACGTCAGGACCTCGTCGAACTGGCAAGCTACGCCACCAGCAAAGGTATGCGCGCTGTTATCTCCACCAACGGCACCCTGATCACCAAAGAAAAGGCCCGTGAACTCAAAGATGTCGGCCTTTCCTACGTAGGTATTTCCCTTGACGGAACCGAAGAAACCCACGACAAATTCCGTGGCGTCTCCGGTTCCTACAAAAAAGCAATTGAAGGTGTTGAAAACTGTAAGGCTGAAGGCCTGAAAGTCGGTCTGCGTTTCACCATCAACAAACGCAACTGGACAGAAGTTCCTTCCATCTTCAAAGTACTTCGCGACCTCGAAGTCCCCAGAGCATGCTTCTACCATCTGGTGTATTCCGGACGTGGTTCCGAGCTCATCAAAGAAGATCTGGATCATGCCGAAACCCGCCAGCTTCTTGACCTGATCATGGACGAAACCAAAGCTCTCTTCGACGCAGGCATGCCTAAAGAAATTCTCACTGTTGATAACCATGCTGACGGTGTTTACGTATACCAGCGTCTTCTCAAGGAAGATCCCGAGCGCGCCAAGGAAGTGCTTGAACTGCTCCAGTTCAACGAAGGCAATAACTCCGGCCGCGGAATCGGTTGTATCTCCTGGGACGGTCAGGTTCACGCAGACCAGTTCTGGCGCAACCACACCTTCGGTAACGTTCTTGAACGTCCTTTCTCCGAAATCTGGACCGACGAGAACATCGAACTGCTGCACAAATTGAAAGATAAAAAACAGCACGTTGGCGGACGCTGTGCAGACTGTCGCTACCTGAACATCTGTGCCGGTAACTTCCGTGCCCGCGCTGAAGCATACTACGACGACATTTGGGCTCAGGACCCGGCTTGTTACCTCACTGACGAGGAAATCAAGAAGGACTAGGCCAGCCTGTTTTGAACAAAACATCAAGACAGTCGTCCTGTCGACGATAGATATTATTAAATCCCGGCGGGCCATCAGGTCTGCCGGGATTTTTGCTATACAAAAATTTACCCAAACTATGCGCTGAAGACCTTTAAAAAGAGGCTATGCCCTTTAATATTAAAATAGTTTATAAATACGAAGGTATCCGCTAGCGCCGCAGGAGGCATGAACATGGTATTTGATTTTCACAGGGGCCGCAGACTAAGGCGTACCCCGGTTATTCGCGATCTGGTAAGGGAAACAACACTTTCCGCTAATGATCTCATGATGCCCTACTTCGTCTATGAAACCGACGATGAGAATTATAAAAATGAAATTTCTTCCATGCCCGGCCAGTATCAGCTCAGCCTGAAACAGCTGGAAATCACCGTGGGAAAAGCAGTCGCAAACGGCCTGAAAAGCCTGATCCTCTTCGGTATCCCAGCCGAGAAGGATCTGATAGGCACTCAGGCTTATGCTGATGATGGAATTGTGCAGCAGGCAATTCGTATGCTCAAAAAGAGCTTTCCGGAACTGCTTATCTGCACGGATGTATGCTTGTGTGAGTTCACATCCCACGGCCACTGCGGTCTGGTGAAAGATGAAATTATCCTCAACGACGAGACCCTTGAACTGCTGGCCAAGACTGCGCTTTCCCACGCCAATGCCGGAGCCGACATGGTCGCACCGTCTGACATGATGGACGGACGCGTTGCCGCAATCCGTGAAATTCTGGATGAAAATGGTTACGCCAATCTTCCGATCATGTCTTACTCCGTAAAATACGCATCAAGCTACTACGGTCCTTTCCGCGAAGCAGCCGAAGGCGCACCGAAATTTGGAGACCGCAAGACTTACCAGATGGACCCGGCCAACGCACGTGAAGGACTGCGCGAAGCAGCAGCGGACGTTATAGAAGGCGCGGACATCCTGATAGTTAAACCTGCTGGACCATACATGGATATCATTCGTCAGACTCGTGATAACTTCGACGTTCCGGTTGCGGCTTATCAGGTCAGTGGTGAATACTCCTTGATCAAGGCTGCCTCCTTGAATGGCTGGGTGGATGAAGAATCTGTGGTCTGGGAATCCCTGATCGGCCTGAAACGTGCCGGCGCTGACCTGATCCTGACCTATTTTACCGAAGACGTACTCAAAAGACTGAAAGAGAAATAATATGAGCGATAAAAAAATGACAGGCGGACACCCCGGCGGACATCCGGGTGGTCATCCCGGCGGCAAACCTGGGCATCCCGGCGGAGGACATCCCGGTGGACACCCAGGAGTACATCCCATCCCCCAGAAGAATGCTGACGGCTCCCCGCCGTTGCGTCTGATCGCATGGGAAATTACCCGTTCCTGCAACCTTGCCTGCAAGCATTGCAGAGCCGAAGCGCATCCTGAACCCTACCCGGGTGAACTTTCCACAGAGGAAGCAAAAGCGCTTATCGATACCTTTCCTGCAACCGGGGACCCGATCATCATCTTCACCGGAGGTGAACCACTGCTGCGCCACGATGTTTTCGAGCTGGTATCCTACGCCAATGATAAAGGACTGCGCTGCGTTATGGCTCCCAACGGGACACTGCTAACAGCAGAAAATTCCGTACATTTGAAAGAAGTAGGTGTCCAGCGCTGCTCCATCTCCATTGATGCAGCCGAGGCAAAGTATCACGATGAGTTCCGTGGCGAACAAGGAGCATTCGACAAATCTATGCAGGGTATTCAGTACCTTAAGGATGCCGGGATCGAATTCCAGATCAACACCACAGTTACCCGCAACAACCTGCACATGTTCAAGGATATCTTCAAGCTCGCCAAAGAGCTTGGCGCATCCGCATGGCACATCTTCCTGCTGGTCCCCACCGGACGAGCTGCTGAACTCGGAGCAGAGATCATTTCCGCTGAAGAGTATGAAGAGGTCCTCAACTGGTTTTACGATTTTCAAAAAACCACTGACATGCAGCTTAAGGCGACATGTGCTCCGCACTACCACCGCATCCTTCGTCAGCGCGCCAAGGAAGAAGGTATTCCGGTAAACTTTGAAAACTTCGGCCTTGATGCGGTGAGCCGCGGCTGTCTCGGCGGTGTAGGCTTCTGTTTCATTTCCCATCGCGGTCAGGTTCAGCCCTGCGGTTACCTTGATCTGGATTGCGGAAATGTGCGCGAGATCCCTTTCCCTGAAATCTGGGCAAAATCACCACAGTTCCTCAACCTGCGGAATCCCGAAACTTATGACGGCAAGTGCGGTCATTGTGAATATGAAAAAGTCTGCGGCGGCTGCCGTGCGCGGGCCGAAACGATGGAAAACAATTACCTCGGGCCGGAACCGCTCTGCTCTTACGAGCCGAAGAAAAAGCCCAAATCTAAAAACTAACCCGTATATTTAATTAACTACAACGCTTACGGAGTAGCCTTAACAAAAGGTTTAAGACGTCGGAAGCTTTCAAGGAAAAAATAGATGGACGCAGTAGATAAAGATATTCTCGGCATTATCCAATCCGGATTTCCCATCGCACCCCATCCTTACGAGGAAATCGGGAAAATGATTGGAATCTCCGGAGAAGAAGCCCTCTCGCGCGTTAATGCTCTGCGTGAAGACGGTGTTATCCGCCGTGTAGGTGCCAACTTCGGTTCCCGCGAGCTGGGGTGGCACTCCACCCTTTGCGCAGCCAGCGTACCCGAAGAAAAAATAGACGAGTTTGTTGCCGAGATTAACAGCCACAGCGGAGTAACCCACAACTACCTGCGTGAAAACGACTTCAACATCTGGTTTACCTTCATCGGGCCGGACAAAGAAACAGTCAAAGCCACTCTCGATGCTATCAGTGAGAAAACAGGTATTCGTGTTCTCTACCTGCCCGCGACCAAACTGTTCAAAATCAAGGTTGATTTTGACATGAAGGAAGACAAGGAGAATCAATAATGGCAGCCAAGGAAATCATCATTTCCCCGTCTTTGCTTTCCTGCGATTTCAGCCGTCTGGCAGATGAGCTGAAAGCATTGGAAGAAGCAGGCCTCAAATGGGCGCACCTCGATGTAATGGACGGTAAATTCGTACCCAACATCACATTCGGACCTCCGGTAATCAAATCGATGCGCAAGGAATGCAACCTGTTTTTCGACTGCCATCTTATGATTGAGCAGCCAGAACGTTACATTGATGAATTCTGCGATGCAGGTGCAGATCTACTCTGCATTCACGCAGAATCTACAGTGCATCTAGAACGCGCAGTGGCCGCCATTGCAGAAAAAGGAGTAAAGCCAGCAGTAGCCCTGAACCCGGCGACTCCTCTTGAATCCATCAAATACCTGATTCCGCAATTGCACATGGTGCTTATCATGTCAGTCAACCCCGGTTTCGGTGGGCAGAAGTACATCCCCTTCTGTACCCAGAAAGTACGTGACCTGCGAGCCATGATTGCCGAAATGGGTGCTGAACCCCTTATCCAGCTTGATGGTGGCGTTACCATGGAAAACTGCCGGGAACTGGTTGAGGCAGGTGCTGATGTGCTTGTTTCAGGTTCTGCATTTTTCAAATATCCGCCTTACGCAGAACGCCATAAACTCTTTCTGGAAACCTGTGCCGGTTAGGCTTTTAGTTTTCATTGGTTTAACTACTTAAAAAAAATCCCGCAATATCATAGATATTGCGGGATTTTTTTAGCAAGCTTAGCTTTCTTTTTAGATCAGAAAAATACCTACCTGAATCAAACCGATAATGAAACCGAGCACTCCACCGATAACTTCGATGAACTTAAACTCCTTCTTCATTATGCCGAAAAGAATTGATTCGAGCTGCTCCATTGAGAAACATTCAACCTTGTCCTGAACAAGACATTTGAAATCAAGGGAACACTCAAGCTGGGAAGATGTTGTTTCGATAAGCTTGGGCAGCATTGTATCGAGTTCTTGAGAAAGCATTCCTTTTACAGTCTTCATTGTTTCATCGTTCAGAAACATACCGACCATAGGGTGCAGGGAAGTAAGTTTTTCACGGAAAAAGATGTCCAGATATTCCAGTACTACTTCTTTATGCTTATCGATAAATTCCGGATCATTAATGACTTTCTTGATATCAGTATGGGAAATAAGCTCCCGCTCAATCATTTCACCAAGTCGCAGGGCAAGCTCTTTCTGACGTTTAGGAAAAATACCTTGAATAGTAAAAGGCCCGACCTTAATCGGTTTATGTGGATGAAAAAGCATTTTCACCGCAAGATAATTTGTAAACCAGCCGATAAGAGCGCAAATGACGGGTGAAAGGAGAAGCTTCATTGTTATCATTCTATTTTTCCTGAATTATTTTTATATTTACTTACAAAAGAAGTGCGCGCACATCTTTGTCTAAAATCAAATAAAGTGCAAGCTATTAAGCTAGCCGGATCAACTTTTCATAAAAAAGACTTGATTAGTTCCCAAATCAACGTAAAGTCATCACCCTAGTAGGGTGGAGTAAAGTCGGGGGGGGGTATTTTCATGATGAATAATTCAGGCAGATCTCGGTCAATTTATTCTGAATTGACAGAACTCAGGAACAAAAGCAGAAGGTTGGAAGAATCTTTAGATTCAATTTATACTGGCTGTGATCAATCACTGCTAAAAGAGCTGTTCGCTTGTGCAGCTTCCGCTATTGTTATTCTTGATAAAAATGGCGGAATACTGTTTTCCAACAAAGCCTTTTCAAATCTTACCGGATATGATCCGGAAGAATCTTTGAACTGCGCCCTGCATGAAATAATTACCCCGCCAAACGATACTGAAGGAAGGGAATATCTCCGAAACCTGTTCCAAGGACCGACCAGCAAAACCAGCCAGAGCCTTTCAATTATCGACAAGTATGGCCATATCCATTTCGTTGATCTGTCTGTTGCTACAATTTCTTCAGCCCTGAGTTGCCGCGAAAAATGTATTTGTATTTTTCATGATGTTACCGCAGAAAAAGAAGCAGAAGTCCGGCGGGAAGAACTTATTGAAGAACTAATGGAAGTAAAAGAACTTCAGGAAGATAACGCAGCGCAACTCGCCACTCTGCTCCATGAACTTGATGAAAAAAACTACGCGCTTGAACAGGAAATTGCAGAAAGAAAACGAGCGGAACAGAAACTGAAGGAAAGCGAAGAGCGTTTCAAATACATGAGTATCACCGACCAGCTGACCGGACTTTATAATCGTCGCCATATGCTGGAAGTAGCCGAAAAAGAAATTTATATGAGTCGGAAAACAGAACTTCCGCTGAGTATCCTGCTCATGGATGTTGATGATTTCAAAATTTTCAATGACACTTATGGACATGCCGCTGGCGATGTTGTTTTACAATCTATAGGAACAATCATAAAAAAAACCATCCGAGAACAAGATAAAGCGTTCCGATACGGTGGTGAAGAATTTCTGGTCATCCTTCCAGAAACAAACGGGCAACAGGCGATGAAAGTAGCCGAATCTATACGGGCAGCACTTGAAACCTATGAATACCGCCCACAAATGGGTGAACCTGTCAGCAAGACAATAAGTATCGGAGTGGCGGAATTTACTCTCAATGAGAGCCTTGAAAAAGCCATCAAACGTGCAGACGACAATATGTACCGCTGTAAAATAAAAGGTAAAAACCGGGTCTATTTCTCTTGTGAATAGCTCTGTATTACTTGACTTTCTTGCGCTGGACGACTTCAGCCAGACTTTTTTCCAACTCACTGAAAATAGATTGAAGGCCTTTGTTCATGGCTTGCACCAGTGCGTCAGGTCCGGTTTCCTGAACGGGGATTTCGCGGCTGAAATCCTTAGAACACAGTATAGGCAGATCAGGATCGCCGTTATCGAGCAGAATAAACTGCATCTTGAGAACAGCCTTACGGTCCGGCGTGGAATAATCGCCGTAAATTGAATTCACCGTCCCTTCAAGCAGATATTCACCGGTCCCCAAACTTTCTGGGCCTAATACGTTTGCAAAAACTCCTGAATCCCCCATCCATAAACGCAACTCCTGAGTAATCATAGCGGACGGCGGAACAAAAAAAGAGTTATAGTAATCAGCTTCAAAACTGTTTTCGCCAACCTTATATACCAGATCCCGGTCCTCATAGCGCGGTGAAATTTTCACCCGACGCACGATTAGATTCTTATCGATAGGTACGGATTTTTTTTCAATCTCCGGGCGAACGGCATCCAGTGTAAAATACTTCCGGTCCAGTGTGGGCCGTTCCAGTTTCACACAGGCTCCAACAAGACAGGTCAACAGAAAAGTAAGCAATATTACAAGTACTAAGCCATATCTTTTTTCAGAACTGGTTCTAATCATTTTACTCTCCACTTTTACCTTTCTTAGGCGGATCACCGAAAAGAACCCCGGCAGGATACTGCCTTGCTTCGCTGCTCAACTCTCTAAGGTTTTCCATTAACCTGCGAACATTATCAAGAATAGCTTCTATATTACCCTGCTGCCCTGCAACTGTCATGTTTACCCGGGAAAGGGTTGATTCAAACCGTGAAGCCGCTCCCTTAATTCTGTCGGAAGCTTCACTGATATTATTGAGGGTTTTTGAAAGGTCTGCCAGAGTCTGTTTTCCTTCCGGTCCTGAAAGATATTGCTCCATACCACCAGTCACATTCTTTGCGCTCGCTGACGCCTGACGGATATCCTTCATTGCAGCCACAATATCTCCGGAGGAACTTTCCATGACCTCACGTAAATTGCGGGCCGCAACAGCCACATCCGGCATGAGATTATCAACCTGCGGATCAGCAAGGAGCTGGTTTATACGGGCAATAAACTTTTCAGCTTCGGCAAGTGTTCCGGTCAGATGTTTGCTTATCTCTCCGGTATCGGCGTTTTTAAGAAAATTACTCAGGTTCTGCGCTACGTTACGGACATCTTCAATTGCATCAGCAATATTGGCCTTATTTATATCTTCCAAAGTATCACTGATTGATGCTACCGCGCTTTCCACCTTACTCATCATGGACGGCGCCGACGGAACATATAGTGATTTAGGCTGCCATGTAATCTTAAGAGGCGGGTTCTTATCCGGATCAACATAGTCAATTTCAAGGAATAGCTGTCCGGTCAACCCCAGTGAAACCGGGCGGGCACGTAACCCACGTTGAACTTCCTTACGCAAGTAATGGGCTATATCTTTACCTTCTCTGGTTTCAAACATGGAATGGTTAAGGTTCCCGAGAATATAAACATAGCGCAATGCGCTTTGATCAATATCAACATAATAATCCGTTACAAATCCAATGGTTGCCACGGAACCGATTTTAACACCCCTGAATTTAATAGGCGACCCGACTTCAAGTCCGTTTACAGACTCGTTAAGGTAGGTTTCCATTTTCACGCTGTGTTCAAAAAGTTTTCCAGCGCCAAGAATTGCCAACACTGCAACAAAAAGCAGCGTACCAATAATTATAAACAACCCCAGCCTGAACGGATTGGTTTTCCGGCTCATATATTCTCCGTAACCAACGGTTGCCCCGTGGTTTTTCCTTCTACTTCCCGGTGAAAAAATCTACGCACAAGCGGATGATCAGATTCCTCGCGCAAAACGCGAGGATCACCTTCGGCAATTATGCCCCGGGTACTTTTATCAAGCATTATGATCCGGTCCGCAATGGAGAAAATGGACTGCAACTCATGAGTTACAATCACGAATGTTACTCCTAAGGAACGGGAGAGACTGCGGATAAGTTCATCCAGTTCAGCCGATGTAATCGGATCAAGACCTGCCGACGGCTCATCCAGAAATAAAATTTTCGGGTCAAGGGCCATAGCCCGGGCAATTGCTCCCCTTTTCAACATACCACCTGAAAGTTCAGACGGCATCTTATCTGCCGAAGATTCAAGCCCGACAAGGGAAAGCTTCATACGAGCAGTATAATCCATCGCTTCGCGGGGCATGGACGTAAACTCTTCCAACGGCAAACGCACATTCTCCAAAAGAGTCATAGAGCCGAATAAAGCTCCCATCTGATACATAACCCCGATACGCTGCAAAATATCCAGACGTTCCGCTCCATATGCAGAACCAATATCGTCACCATCAATAAAAATCTGCCCTGTTGCCGGTGGATATAGGCCTATCATATGTTTGAGCACGGTACTTTTACCGCATCCGGACCCGCCGAGAATAATAAAAATTTCGCCCTGCCCGACGTCAAAAGAAATATTGTCGATAATTACGGACTCGCCATAAGCACAGGTCAGACCCCGTACCTTTATTATATTTTTCGCAGTATGGCCCACTCAAATCCCCGCCAGAAAAAAGATAACCGCGAAAAGTCCGTCAAAAACCGCGATAAGAATAATTCCACTTACTACAGCACTTGTGGCGGAATCCCCTACCGCACTGGCTCCGGATTTGGTAACCAACCCACGCTGGCAGCCGATCCCTGCGACCAGAAAACTGAACACAACAGCCTTGAGCATCCCACCTGAGAAATCCATCCAGTGCACATTTTCAAACACGCGTCCGGTAAATGTGGATAACGGATAGCCCATGGAAAGCATGACAAAGGCACCGCCAACAAGGCTCATAAAATTGAAAAAGAGAGTCAATAATGGAGTCATGCAGACAGTCGCCAGCACTCTTGGAAGAACAAGGAAACTGACAGGATTAAGCCCCATAGTGTTCAAAGCATCCAGTTCCTCGTTGACCTTCATTGTTCCTATCTCGGCCGCGAATGCAGAGCCGGTACGACCAGCCAGAAGGATTGCGGTAACCATGGGACCAAGCTCGCGAAACATGACCAGGCCGAGCATATTGGGTACAAATATCTCCGCCCCGAAGCGCATTAGGGATACTGCGGATTGGAAGGACATAATCAGGCCCATCAGAAAACCGATCAGCAGAACAATCGGCAGTCCGTCCGCGCCGACCTTCTCGCAGGTCAGCCAGAAATCAGGCCAGCGCAGTTTATTTTTGCACGTGGCGGTACTGAGTGAAGCAAGGACACAATTACCTGCGAATTCAATCTGCTGGCGCAAATCTGCGGCAACAGCCTGACCAGAAATACCCACCGAAGTTATCCAGCCCCGGACTCCGCCTTCACCGGCAGAGTTATTTTTAGGAGGAGCGGCTTTCTCCATATCAAATAAATCAAGAAACCCTGCAAATTCAGGACGTAAACCTTTAACATCCAAAGTCTTGCCATGATCACGGCAAACAACTTCCATCATCATAAACAGGGAAGCACCGCCGCCGTCCAGATAATCAACTCCTGAACAGTCCACAGTAGAGCAACCGGCAGCAACTGCAGACCGTGCCGCCACCCAGACTTCACCTGCGCCTTCGGCGTCTAAATGGCCGGAAACGGACATGGTTGACCCTGATTTATTAAATTTGATTTTACCTGCTGCCATGCGTCACTCTTTTACATTGATATATTCAAATAATTAGCAGGTGTCCCGGAGAATGGAAAGCATGAATATCCACAAAGCAAAGGCCGCCATACCCTGAGGATATGACGGCCCTGATTTCGGTTTTATCTTAAGAGAACTATGCTACCCAATCATCATCCTCAGAGATGGGCGCGAAGCCGCGACGCATGGTGTTTTCGCAGACCAGACGCGGGTCCATAAACTGGAGCAGATAGTCGGGACCACCGGACTTGGAACCAACGCCTGACATTTTAAATCCGCCAAAGGAATGACGTTCTACCAAAGCGCCAACACTTGGCTTGTTAAGATAAAGGTTGCCGACGCGGAAATCGCGGGTAGCCTTTTCAAGATGCTTTGGACTTCTGGAATAAACAGCCCCGGTAAGAGCAAATCTGGTTGAATTGGCAATATCCAGAGCTTCATCAAAATCCTTAGCACGCATAACGGAAAGAACAGGTCCGAAGACTTCTTCCTGAGCAATGCGGTGGTCCTTGGTGATACCTTCCACTACCAACAGAGGGGCGTAGCAACCTTTTTCAAGATATTCGGCAGGCGCTTCATGTTTGATAACCACGCTGCCTTCTTCTTCTGCAATCTTGCAATACTCAAGAACGTTCTTCTGAGCTGCCTTATCGACAACCGGCCCCATGTAATTAGTAGGATCCTCAGCAGGTCCAAGCTTGATGGATGCAGCTGCTTCCTTCAAACGGTGAATGAAGCGGTCATAGATGGAATCAAGAACAATTACGCGGGAACAGGCCGAGCATTTCTGCCCCTGAAAACCGAAAGCGGCGTAAAGAACTCCGAGAACGGCTTCATCGAGGTCGGCATCGTCATCAATGATAATGCCGTTCTTACCACCCATTTCCGCGATAACCTTTTTGCACTGTTCCTGACCGGGATGAACCTTGGCTGCGCGTTCCTGGATACGCAGGCCGACTTCCATTGATCCGGTAAAAGCGATAACCGCAACATCAGGATGGTCAACAAGATGATCACCCATTACGGAACCGCGTCCGGGGCAGTAGTTGAATACACCGTCAGGCAAACCGGCAGCTTTAAACATTTCCACAATGCCGTAGCCTACCGCTGAGGATATGCCGGCCGGTTTATAAACAACCGGACAACCGCAGACTATAGCGGCAGAAACCATACCTACGCTGATTGCCAGCGGGAAGTTCCACGGAGCGATTACTGCTGCAACACCTTTACCCTGATAGAAATACTGGGCATATTCACCGGGAGCGTTCCCCATACGTCTGGGATCACCGAGACGGATCATTTCACGCGCATAATACTCCATAAAGTCAATGGCTTCGCCGATATCAGCCTGAGCCTGATCCCACTGCTTGCCAACTTCAAGGACCTGTAGAGCACAAAGATCATAAATATTGTCTTTGAGATACTGGGAAGCCTTGAGCAGATACTGGGCACGTTCCTTAGGCTCGACATCGCGCCATTGCAGGTAGGCTTCTTTGGCGGTGGCAACAGCTTTATCAACTTCGGCGACACCTGCCTGACAAACAGAACCGATGATCTCGGATGTGTCCGCCGGGTTGTATGAATCAAGAGTGTCTTCGGTGACAATTTCCTGACCACCGATGTAAAGCGGGTAGCGTTTACCTAACCCCTGCCTGATCTTGGCGATTGAAGCCGGAAAGCTTTCACGCTGTTCTTTGATGGTAAAGTCGGCTGGAGGGTAGTTGATGAACTTAGGCAACCTGCCTTCGGGGAGCTCGGGTCTCTCCTTGGGCGGATTGGCCTCAAGCTCACGCTTGAGAGTGATTTCCGGATTTTCCAGCAAACGGCTGATATCAGCTTCATCAGCAAAGGTCTGCTTGAGGAAGGACTCGTTAGCAGTGTTTTCCAGCAAACGGCGAACAAGGTAAGCCATTCCGGGAATCAGATCACCGTACGGGCAGTACAGGCGAACACGTTTGGCAACATTGCGCAATCCTTTACGAACCGGTTCAGCCATTCCGTAGAGAACCTGAAATTCATATCTATCTTCCGGAACATTCAGTTCACTTGCAGCTTCCATTACGGAAGAAATAGTACGGATGTTATGGGATGCACAGGCAAAGTGGCATATGTCGTGGTTTTCGAGTATCTTCTTGGAAACACGCTCAAAAGCCATATCGGACTCAGGTTTACGGGTCCAAACCGGAACGGGCCAGTCGTTCTGCTTGGCGATTACGGTTTCAGAATCCCAGTATGCCCCTTTTACAAGACGGATGGAAATAGGGAGATTTTCTTCACGGGCCCAACTTATGAGGCCGGAAACATCATCGTCCACACTGCGCAGGTAGGCCTGAAATACTATTCCCAGATGCGGATAATCGGGATATTTTTTCCTGAACCGCTTGAACATTTCAACAGTAGGCTCTTTATATTTAAGAGCTTCCATATCAATACACATGAAGCCGCCCATATCCATAATCTTCTTATAGACAGGCTCAATGGAATCCATCATTCCCTGCACAGTTCCTTCAAGATCAACAGGCTTGGACTGTGAATAGAATGCGGAGGGCTTGACTGCCACGTTAATCTTCGGAGCATGACCCCAGTCAAGATCACCGGACGCATCAAGCGCATCCCACTTCTTGTATTCTTTCTCTATAGCCTCAAGGACTTCCAGATAACCGTCACGGTAGGCCTCTGCTTCCTCGTGGGAAACAGTTGCTTCACCAAGCAGGTCGAGGACAAACGCGAAGCCGTCCTTACGCAATTTGCGGATACCCTTAACAGCTTCTTTGGATTGCTGCCCGATGATAAACTGGCGGGCCATGCCTTCAATATTGCTGCGAATGGTCTTGTTGAGCACCTTGGCTACGAGCCCACCGCCGAAACCTGTCTTTGATGCTCCCCATTTAAGAACATCGGGGATATTGCTATCTTCACCGGCAAAATATTCTTCAATATGTCTTGAAAGGGATTCTGAAGTATTCAGGTACGGCAGAACATCAACAAAGCGAAACATCTGGACCTTGAAATCTTCATTTTTCATGGACCAATCCATAACCTTACCTGTCCACCAGCCTTTATTAAAGACTGAAGGGGCTTCACCGGATATTGAATCAAAAAACTGTTTCCCGCGTGCTATTACTTTGTCATCCAAAGTGGAGATTTCTACGTTCATACCTGGCTCTCCTTGAGATTTTTAATGGTTCTTCAAAATCATATTTTGCAGACCGATCAAAAATCACTTCCCCTGAGTTAACAGGAAGACACAGGCAGTGCAGGCCCGGGATATATCACAGTCTGTTATGATTCGTAATCTTCATCCTCTTCAAGAGGAATTGCCCGTGACTCCTTAATGGTGTTCAAGACAATGGTTGAATTGGTGTCTCTTACAGTTTCGATCCTTCCGATCTGACCCAGCATTATGGCCAGCCCGTCCGTGTCTTCACAGCGTACTTTTATAAGATAGCTGTCACGACCTGCGCAGTAATGAACTTCCAGAACCCCTGGAACACGGGAAAGCTCATCACCTGTTGAAGTAGCTCCAACACCTTCATTTACATTTACAAATATAAAAGCAGTGAGGGACCTTCCAACGGCTTTAGGATTAACGATGGCCTCATATCCGGTAAGTACACCTTTGCGTTCCAGCTTACGTACCCGCTCGAGTACTGCTGAAGGAGCCATGCCTACCTTTCTTGCGATGTCTGCATTAGAAACCCGGCCACTATTCTGAAGTATTGTCAGAATTCTACGATCAGTTTCGTCAATTTTTCTTTTGTTCATGTGTTTTATAGAATAAAATTCAATTTTAAAGGTTTTGTCAAGAAGAAATGACACCACAACATACATTTAGCCATTAAAAGTTAGGCAAAACAGCCATGTAAAAGAATATATTTCTGCAACCAGCCTAGTATAACCGAATTTTCAACTAATGCATACAAAAACAGACTCTTACAACATTACTATATTGATTGACAAATCAGCCAAAATTGTCACAAATAATCAAGTTGCATACATTTTTGTAAGAATCATCCTTACAGAACAATAAAATGCAACAGAATAAAACTAACAGACTGAAGATTAACAATGCAGAAATTTGCAGTACAAGAGTTGAATAGAAGATTGCGTTTGAATGAAGCTCAACGAATTAAGTTCGTATAATACGCAACATGGCAGAACAAATCAAGCAAACAGAACATTCTTCTGATTTCTCAATTACACATACTTTTTTAACTGCAAAGAAAAATTGAATGCCTTAGTAAAGGCTTAATTCGCAATAAAAGAATAATGATGCACCTAATACAAATCAGAATATTGTTCTAATGGAACTCATTTGACGCCACAGAACAATAGTCGTAAATATTCGCGATTCTACACACCATCAACCATCGGCAGGAACATAAATTAAATGTCAGCGAACACACTGCTTTATTTAAAACTCATCGGCTCAGTTGTATTTTGGGGCGGAACCTGGATTGCTGGTCGAATACTGGCTGGGGATATGACCCCGTACTCTGCCGCTTTCCTGCGTTTTTTCTTTGCTACAATTTTCATGTTTTTCATTACCTGCCGGGTTACAGGTAAAAAACCAAACTGTCGCAGGAAAGACATCCTCCCTCTGGTATTCCTCGGACTGACCGGGGTTTTCATGTATAATATTCTTTTTTTCAGCGGACTGAAAACAGTAGCGGCTGGACGTGCTGCTCTTATAATAGCAGCAACACCCAGCTTTATTGCTTTAGGCTCCGCACTTATTTTTAAAGAGAAATTTAATTTTTGGAAAACAGCCGGGTTAATTTTGGCCTTGATTGGGGTCAGCACGATTATCGGTCACGGCAATCCCATATCCATTCTTATTGAAGGTGCAAGCTTCGGAGATCTCTGCATCATAGGATGTGTACTCAGCTGGGCGGCTTATTCACTGGCCGCTAAACCTGTAGTAAAGCAAATGCACCCAATTGAAACAGTGTTCTGGTCATGCCTTTTCGGTTCCATAATGCTGCTCATTCCTGCCCTTTTTAACGGTCTGGTTGCCGAAATATTCACGGCATCATTTATTGATTACAGCTGTATCATCTATCTTGCCTTACTGGGGACAAGCCTTGGCTTCAGTTGGTACTTCGAGGCCATACAGGAAATAGGCCCGTCTAAAACCGGGATTTTCATTAATCTGGTTCCGGTTACAGCTGTAGCCCTTGGGGCAATAATGCTGGGTGAACCGGTTGACCTATTCCTTGTTACCGGTGGTGCCATGACTATCTTCGGAGTTTGGCTGACAAACCGCAGCTAGACTTGTTTTAAAAAACATGAAAGATTTGCCGCCAGCGGCTACACAGAGAGACTCTCTTGGGCTCGTAATTTTCGAAAATAGTGTTGCTGGACTCATCAAAAACTTTGAACAGTTTGAGGCTGCTATTTGATGAGAAACACCGTATAATTATTATAGGCCAGCAGAAAGATTAAAAACTTCAACAGACAACACGGCGAATCTAAAATACTTTGGGATTCTTGAACCTTGTTCCTACAAATCCTACGGAATACAGATCTTGATGTTGCCTAAGGCAACACGGGCCACAAGATGTGGCGAATCAAAGTGGTTTAAACCCCAGAAGGATAATCCCGGCAGGGACGCCGGAGGCATTAAATATGTACGACGCAGACAATTTATATAACGATGAAGAGGAATATTCCGGCCCCAGTAGATCCCAGAAAAAGCGTGACATGATCGCTTTGCAGAAACTGGCGGAAAAGCTGATGACTTTAGGCCCTGAACTTATAAAAAAATGTGGCCTCCCGGATTATTTCATTGAAGAAGTCCGGGATGCAATGGCCATCAAGTCTCATGAAGCCAAACGCCGCAAGGTGCAATACATCGGCAAGATCATGCGCGATATCGATCCGCAGCCGCTTATCGACTTTCTTGAAGATATCGAGACCGGAAACAGGGCTGATAATTTAAGATTTCACGCGCTTGAACAGTGGCGCGACAGACTTGTTGAAGGTGACTTTTCCGTACTTGATGAAATTCTGGAGAAACACCCGAAAGCGGACCGCCAGCGTATTTCACAACTGGCCCGTAATGCAAAAAAAGAAAAAGAAAATTCCAAGCCGTCAAAGTCAGCGCGCGCCCTTTTTAAGACATTACGCGAATTATCTGAATAGACAGTCTTGACTCTACTGGAAACATTCTTACTTTACTTATGTTGTGAATTAATTCACAGCTATATTTTAAAAGCACAAATCAAGGAGAAAGACCGTGAGCACTTATATGTTTAAAGGCGTTGAGCTGGAAGAAAGGATTTGCCCCCATTGTGGCGAAAAACTTAGTCCGTGGTTGGCTCCACCGGAATCCGGCTGGGGAGTAATCGTGGCCTGTGACAATAACGACTGCCCACACTACGTAGGCTCTGACTGCGATATCATCAACAAACGTGACGACTCCAACCTCGGATGCCGTTATGCTGAAAATCCAGATAACAAATACACTCCTTTCAATCTCCTTGCATGGACCAGATAAAATTCTTTAATATTAATAAAAATCCCCGCAAGCCACGGCCTGCGGGGATTTTTATTTTGCAATACTCAAACAAATCATATTTGAGATTAAACCTCTTATTGACAAAGTAAATCACAGCTTCTATTTCAGAATTCCCAAAATCTGAAATCGTCTCCGGTGAGGACTTACATGTCTTTTCTTAAGTCTCAGTCTATTGCGGTTGTTGCCCTGATAACTGCGGTGCTGCTCTGGTCCAGCTCATTCATTGCGCTCAAAATATCCATGGCTGTATATGATCCTACATTTGTGATCTTCGGCCGAATGATGCTGGCATCGCTCTGCTTCCTGTTCTTCATTCCCAATTTCAGAAAACAGCCAATTCGCAAGGGAGACTTTAGATGGCTGGTATTCATGGCTTTTTGTGAGCCATGCATGTACTTTGTTTTTGAAAGTCAGGCCTTAACAATGACTTCTGCCTCACAGGCTGGAATGATATGCGCAACACTGCCGCTGCTTATGGCTGTTTCTGCGCGTTTCATTCTTAATGAAGAATTAAGTCGCCGCACTTTGATCGGATTTATTCTGGCTGTCTGCGGTGGCGTATGGCTTTCCATTTCCTCGGAATCATCAGAGAGCGCTCCAAACCCGATACTAGGCAATTTCTTTGAATTCTTAGCCATGTGCTGCGCCGTTGGGTACATGACCGTGCTAAAGAAAATGACTGCACACTACTCCACCCTGTTCCTGACTGCTTTTCAGGCATTTATGGGTGCAATTTTCTATCTGCCATTACTCGCCCTGCCTTCTACAAACATGCCGACTGTGTTTGACCCGTTAGCGGCAGGCAGCATCATTTATCTAGGTATATGCATTACCATAGGGGCATACGGACTATATAACTTCGGTATGTCCAAGCTACCGGCCAACCAAACCACCGCCTATGTGAATCTTATCCCGGTCTTCACCCTCATCTTCGGCTGGCTGATCCTTGATGAAACATTTACCACGATGCAATTCATGGCAGCAGCGCTGGTCATGGGTGGAGTTATCCTGAGTCAGGATAAAAAGAGCGGTTAACGTTACCACCTTTCCATTAAGCCGTCGCACTATCTGTCACAGACATTTTAGCGATGCCTCGCATACAGCTTCTCAAACGTGAAAACAACAAAACTCGCAATAGCCAAAAAACTATTGCGAGTTTTGAGTTTCATATTCTCAATACAAAACGATTAAGCCCGTCATGCTTTTATAAAAATTACTCGATCCCGTAAGAAAACCCTGCCGGGAACATCTACATATCAATAAAGATATTCTTAGCCGGCAATTCAATCCCATCCATTCTGGCAGCTTCCTGCAGCAGCCTTGAAACGGCCTGCTCGCCTTCTTCACCAACATTATCGGAATAGTCAGTCACAAATGTTTTGATGTGCTGGTGGATAACCTCATCATCCATTTCCTGAGCATGTTCTTTGATGTATGGCCATGCGGCTTTTTCATCAACAGAAGAAAGAATTAAAGATTTACGAATAGCAGCGTTTACCAATGCTGCGGTTTCAGGACCGAGTGAACGCTTGATGGCAATGGAGCCTAACGGGATAGGCAACCCCGAGAAATCCTCCCACCACTGGCCGAGATCTGCAAGTTTGGAAAGACCGAGGGATTCATAAGTAAAACGTCCTTCGTGAATGACGACTCCGGCATCAACCTCGCCATTTTTGATAGCAGGCATGACCTGATCAAAAACCATTTCCACCAATTCAACTTTAATTCCGGCCTCACGGCACATCAGGCTGAACAATAAATTGGCTGTTGTGTTGCGGCCCGGTATGGCTATACGCTTGCCATTGAGGTCCCCTATGGTGCAAGGTGCTCCGGTAAGCAGCAAAGGCCCGACTCCACGGCCCATAGCTCCCCCCGCACGCAGCAGGATATAATCATCCATAATATGCGCGGCGGCATGGACGGAGACCTTGCAGATATCCATTTGCCCGGCACGGGCCATGGAATTCAGCTCTTCCACATCGGCCAGGGTGACGTTCAGTTTGAAAGGGTCTATACTTACTGCCCCGCTGGCGAGGGCATGAAAAATAAAGGTATCGTTAGGACAGGGCGAGTAGCCCAATTTCAATATTTTGCTCATGGGCAATGTTTTATATTTTTAAGAGCCGGAAATCCAGTGTTGACATGGCTGGAAGCGACTTTTATTTACGGCTGAACAAAGGTGAATATAAATGATCTCAAAAAATTACTTTAAAAATGCCGGACTCGGTTCCATCCTCGACAAGGTTCTTGCCGAAGAAAGGATTTCCACTGAGGACGGACTTACCCTTTTTAACTGTCCCGACCTCAACGCGCTTGGAGCGCTAGCTTCCATCCGCAGGCGCCAACTGCACGGTGATAAAACTTTTTATGTCATAAACCGCCACATCAATTACACAAATATTTGTGTAAACGGCTGCCTGTTCTGTGCTTATGCTCGCAAACCAGGACAAGAAGGTTCCTTCAAACTGAGCAAAGAAGATATTCTTAAAAAGCTTGAGAGTGCTCCAATTCCACCCCGCGAAGTTCATATTGTTGGTGGGTGCCACCATAATATCCCGCTCTCATTTTTTGAAGAGACTTTCATTGAAATAAAGAAGCTCCTTCCACGGTCAGTAATCAAATCGTTCACCGCAGTGGAAATCTCACATTTCGCCGCTTTCGAAGGAATATCTACGATCGAAGTACTAAAACGTTTGAAAGCTGCAGGTTCTGAAATGCTTACCGGGGGCGGTGCTGAAATTTTCAATCCTGAAGTCCGCGCAAAAATATGTCCTGAAAAACTTCCCGGCAAAGATTGGCTGCGTATCCATGGAGAAGCTCACGAGCTGGGCTATACAACAAACTGCACCATGCTTTACGGACATGTTGAATCCTACGCGGACCGCGTGGACCATCTTGATCAGCTTCGGCGCCAACAGGATATCTCAGGCGGTTTCAACTGCTTAATCAACCTGCCATTTCTGACTGCAAACAGCAGGCTTAAAATTGATAATCCACTGACAGGCGTTGATGAACTTCGCAACATGGCTGTCAGCCGACTTATGATCGATAACATTCCACACATCAAAGCATACTGGGTTATGCTCGGCGTCAAACAGGCACAGGCCGCTCTTCATTTCGGTGCAGACGATTTCGACGGGACCGTGGTCGAGGAAAAAATAGGACATATGGCCGGGGCAAATTCAGAACAAGGTCTCAGCCGTAATGAGCTGGAAGAAATGATCATCGGGTGCGGTTTTAGACCCGTTGAACGCGATGCTGCTTTTAATGAGGTTTAAATTAGTATGAATAATCTTACTCAAAGCCCTGCTGAAGTTCTGGAAATCGGTGCAAGAATAGACGCCGGAGAACGTATTGATTTTGATGAAGCCGTTACCTTGATGGAAAAGGCTGATCTCTTTGACCTTGGTAGCCTTGCCCACTCCATCAGGATGAAGAAACATCCTGAACCCAACGTTACCTATGTTATCGACCGCAACATCAACTATTCCAACATCTGTGATTGCGGATGCCGTTTCTGCGCTTTTTTCAAGGCGCCCGGTAAAGATGGCGGGTTCGTTATAAGCCGTGAAGAACTGGCCCAGAAAATTCAGGAAACAATTGATCTGGGGGGGACCCAGATTTTAATGCAGGGTGGACATCACCCTGAACTGCCGCTGTCTTTTTACGAAGACATGCTGCGCTTCATAAAAGAGAATTATCCGGTTCACATCCATGCCTTTTCTCCGCCGGAAGTTGTTTACTGGAGTGAGTTAAACGGAATAACTGTCAAAGAAGTCCTTGAGCGTCTTATAGCTGCCGGACTGGCTTCTATTCCTGGTGGAGGAGCTGAGATCCTAGTGGATGAAGTGCGAAGCAGAATTGCGCCTAAGAAATGCAGCACTGCTAAATGGCTCGAAGTCATGGAAACAGCGCATAGTTTAGGGCTGCGCACTACCGCTACCATGATGTTTGGACACGAAGAACAGCCTGTTGACCGCATTAAACATCTTTTTGCTCTACGAGAAGTCCAGGACCGCACCGGAGGATTCACTGCTTTTATCCCATGGACCTTTCAGCCGGATCACACAAACATTCCTTATGCCCGGAAGATGACCAGCATTGAATATTTACGCATGCTTGCAGTTTCCAGAATTGTGCTCGACAACTTCGATAACGTACAGGTTTCCTGGGTAACCATGGGACCGAAAATTTCGCAACTCGCACTTTTCTATGGCGGTAATGACTTTGGTTCAACTATGATTGAAGAAAACGTAGTAAAAGCGGCTGGAGTGAGCTTTAGGCTTTCCGAAGCAGAAATCCACAATCTGATTGCAAAAGCCGGTTTCGTGCCTAAACAGCGACTTATGGACTATACTCTCGTGGAGAATATTAATGAGTAATGTAAAAGTCGGGCGTATTTCTTATTTGAATGTACTGCCTATTTATTACCCTTTGGAATCTGGTCTCATTGCCAATGATTTTGAATTTGTTTATGGCCCGCCTGCGCAACTGAATAAAATGATGTCTGAAGGTTTGATGCATATTGCATCTAACTCCAGTGTCGAATACCTGCGCCATTCTGAGCAGTACCTGCTGCTGCCAGACCTGGCCATCGGCAGCCGGGGACCAGTCCAATCTGTTATCATGATCAGTCGCAAGCCATTAGAGCAGCTTAAAGGCTGCAATGTACTGGTCAGTGCTCAGACACATACTTCTGCTGCACTTCTGAAGATTCTTCTTTCGGAATATATTCCTCTGAACGCCACCTATAAAACCGGTAACGCAACAGAAATACTTAAGGACGGCGAACGGCCGGAAGCTATTTTGTGCATAGGTGATGAAGCCTTAAATCTGCGCAAACATGAGGACTATCCTTATATTTTCGATCTGGGCGAGGAATGGATAAGATGGACCGGATTACCCTTCATATTCGGGATCTGGACCGTTAGGCGTGATGCTGCTCATCGTGAAGATGTCAAGCAAGCAATACGCGATCTGATTAAAGCGAAACAGTGGGGGCAGGCTAATATCGAAAAGATATGCGAAATGACCGCCGAGAAAACTATGCTGAATCTCGATGAAAGCCGTTCATATTATGACGGTCTTGTTTACGATTTGGGAAATAAAGAAATTCAAGGATTGGAAGTTTTCGCTAAATATTTGTTGAAGACTGAACAAATCAACAATATCCCTGCATTGGAATTTATCGATGTTTAGTCACTCCCTAAAAGTCTGAAGCTGAAAGGCTTCCGCTTATTTTCAAGCAGAACAAATAAAGAGCCCGCAATTTTGCGGGCTCTTTATTTGTAAAGACAATTTGTAAGCTAAAATTAACTTACAAAAATTTTACATTTGATAAATTTTTTTTGAGTCTTAAAGAACTCATACTTATTCTGCAAGCTGCTTCACATGCTCAATAAAATAGCGAACGGCAGGAAAGAACTCACGCCCTTGCAGATGAGCAAGATAAAAGCTTCTTTCAAGATTTAGTGGAAGATCTTTGATATGGACCAGCTCACCAGAATCTATAAGCGACTGTGCTGCAAGTCGTGATGTCACGCTTACACCCAGCCCCGATTTAACGCACTGAACAACAGCCTGAGTGGATTCAACCCATACGGTAACGTTAAGTTCACGCACACTGGTACCCATTTCAGATAACCCGGCTTCTAGAGCTTTACGGGTACCGGACCCACCCTCGCGCATTACCCATGGTAACTCTGCCAGATGCTGAATATCATCGATACCATCGTAATTACGCACAAGCACAGGAGGAGCAACAATAACCAATTCATCACGCATGATAGGAACAAACTCTATATTGGGGATGTCAGCTCTTGCACCCACTACACCGAGAATAAGTTCACCTGAGCGTACTTTTTCAAGGATTTCCGAAGTGTCTCCAACTGAAAGATGTACACTCACATCAGGATATTTCTTGCAGTAATTGTAGAGCAGATCAGGAAGCAGGTAGTGTGAAGGAATAGTACTACCACCGATTTCGAGATCACCAACAACTTTATCACGCAGAATATTAATTTCATTCTCAGCCTTGCTGATCAGGTTATATATATCCTTTGCATTACGATAAAGAACTTCACCAGCTTGCGTAGCCATAATAGAACGACCTAAACGGTCAAAGAGATGGACTCCAAGCTCATCTTCGAGGGTGGAAATATGGGCACTAATGGTAGGCTGGGAAAGGAAAAGCTCTTTGCCTGCTTTAGAAAAACTTTTCAATTCATAAACTTTGCAAAATGCTTCAAGTCGACGTAAGTCCATTTAATCTCTCGTATCGAAAAAATCTATATATAGTTATAAAAAAAGGGGCGGAAATTAATTCCGCCCCTTTGAGTAAGCATTAATCTATGCTTCCTGAGCTGCCTCAGCGGGAGCTTCAGTCGCTGCAGCTTCTTCAGCTACAGCACGTTTGGTCAGCTCGATGATGCACATGGGAGCGCAATCACCCTTACGGGGTTCAGCGAGCTTGATGATGCGGGTGTAACCACCGCCGCCGCCTTCATAGCGGGGGCCGATCTCATCGAAGAGCTTCTTAACAAGACCGTGGTTCTCAAGAGTCTTGTAAGCAAGACGTCTGGAGTGGAGGTCGTTGCGAAGGGCAAGAGTGATAAGCTTTTCACAAGAGCTTCTCAGTTCTTTTGCCTTAGGCTCGGTGGTACGGATATGTTCGTAGGTCAGCAGGGAGCGAACCAAGTTTTTCAGCATGGCTTTCCTGTGGGAACCGCTCCTGTTGAACTTTCTTCCGGACTTGTTATGCCTCATTTTTCTCTTTCCTCTTCAGCCATTCCTGATGCTTTTTATCGAAATCCTCGAGGATCATACCGAACTTAAGGTCCATGCTGTCAAGAACGCGGCGGATTTCGTCGAGAGACTTACGTCCGAAGTTCTTGGTTTTAAGCATGGTCTGTTCAGTGCGCTGTACAAGTTCACCAACAATACGAATGTTAGCAGCCTTGAGGCAGTTTGTAGCACGAACGGACAATTCGAGTTCGTCGATGCTCTTGAACAGATTCGGGTTGAGATCGAGGTCGCTTTCTTTGGACTCTTCCTGCTCTGAACCCATCTCATCAAAATTGATGAATACGGAGAGCTGTTCCTTGAGGATCTTTGCACTATAGGCAATAGCATCCTCAGGTGTAACGGAACCGTCGGTGAAAACTTCGAGAATAAGCTTGTCGTAGTTAGTCATCTGCCCGACTCGAGCCTGCTCCACGCTGTAAGCTACCTTACGAATGGGAGAAAAGCTGGAGTCAAGAATGATATGACCAATTTCATTGACAAGGCCTTCGTGCATGTCAGCAGGAACATAGCCCTTGCCCATGCGGATTTCGAAAGTCATCTCCAGGTCCATCTTCTCGGAGAGAGTCGCTATAATCTGCTCAGGATTGAGGACTTTGACGTTCTGGTTTTCCTGAATATCAGCTGCGGTGACGACGCCCTGCTTGTTTACCCTGAGGGTAAGAAACTGGGGTTCATCTGTAGTCATTGCGAATCTGATCTGCTTGATGTTCAGAACAATCTCAGTCACATCTTCCATCACACCTTCAATAGTGGTGAATTCGTGCTGAACTCCTTCGATCTTTACAGCAACCGCGGCAGCTCCCTGCATTGAGGAGAGCAGAACTCTGCGAAGAGAGTTACCGATGGTTGTTCCAAATCCGCGCTCAAGGGGTTCACAAATGAACTTACCATAAAGCTCGTTAGACTTGGGGTCACGCACAAGCTGTTCCGGCTTAACCAGCTCGGCCCAGTTGCGGGTGTTGATGAGTTTGTCACCGTCTTGAATAAGCATGCACTAATCCTTCTTATTTGGAGTACAGCTCGACAATCAGCTGTTCGTTGATAGGGAACTGGATATCTTCCCTAGTCGGCATCGCTTTAACTTCACCTTTGAAATTTGCACCATCGGCTTCAAGCCACTCGGGGCAACCACGACGGGCAATAACTTCCTGTGCTTCGGTGATTACGGGAATCTTACGGGATTCTTCACGAACCTCGATTACATCGCCGGGTTTTACCTGCATGGAAGGAACATTAACACGTCTGCCGTTTTTGGTGAAGATGCCGTGTCTCACGAGCTGGCGAGCCTGATCGCGGGAATTAGCGAAACCAAGACGGTAAACTGTGTTGTCAAGGCGGGTCTCAAGAAGCATGAGCAGGTTTGCACCGGTAACACCCTTCATGCCGTCTGCGCGCTTGAAGTAGCTGCGGAACTGGCCTTCGAGGACACCGTACATACGACGCACTTTCTGCTTCTCGCGAAGCTGAATTGCGTAGTCACTCATTTTCTTTCTCATGCGACCGGCAATACCGGGAGCATAAGGACGACGTTCATAAGAGCACTTATCAGTAAAGCAGCGGTCGCCTTTGATGAAAAGTTTTTCACCTTCGCGGCGGCACAACCTGCACTTTGCTTTAGTATATCTGGCCAAGGTTTTACTCCTTCGAAATTAGACCCTGCGACGTTTCGGCGGACGACAGCCGTTGTGCGGGATGGGTGTTATATCGCGAATGAAGTTAACCTTCATACCGACGTTACCGATTGCGCGCATAGCTGCTTCACGACCGGAGCCGGGGCCTTTGACGAAAATACCAACGGTACGCATACCCTGATCCTGAGCTTTTCTGGCAGCAGTTTCAGCAGCAACCTGTGCAGCAAAGGGAGTAGATTTTCTAGATCCCTTGAAACCGGATGCACCGGAAGTAGCCCAGCTGATCACGTTACCTTTCAGGTCAGTGAAGGTAATGATGGTATTATTGAATGTTGCTTTAACGTGAGCAATGCCCACGGGAACATTCTTCTTCTCTTTTTTCTTGCCGGAACGGCGAGGTCTAGCCATACCATTCTCTCCAGAATGAATTTATATCAGCAGCACGAAGACCTTTACATGGTCTGACAACTGCGGATTGAATTATTTCTTCTTTCTGCTCATTACAGAGCGACGGGGACCTTTGCGAGTTCTTGCGTTGGTCTTTGAGCTCTGACCACGCACGGGAAGTCCGCGGCGGTGACGCAGTCCACGGTAACAACCGATATCCATCAGACGCTTAATATCAGCAATCTGATCACGGCGTAAGTCACCTTCAACTTTGTAATTATCTTCAAGTTCTTTACGGATGGTGTTAACCTGCTCGCCACTGAGATCGTCAGTTTTGAGAGTCCAGTCGATACCAACAGTATCAAGAATCTTGAGAGCGGTAGTCCGACCTACTCCGTAGATGTAAGTCAGTGCAATATCCAAACGCTTATTTTTCGGAAGGTCTACTCCAGCGATACGAGCCACAGTTATACCTCTCTATCCTTGACGCTGTTTGTGTCTGGGGTTGTCACAAATAACCCGCAGAACACCCTTGCGTCTGATTACTTTGCATTTGGGACAAATCTTCTTAACAGATGGTCTTACTTTCATGACCGTCTCCAAATAATGCAGTTAAACAGTTTTAACAATCGGGAGCTAGCCGATTGTGGCCTTAATGCCTCAGCCACCCGGCTAAAGGGTAGCCGATCCATGCCAGTCTTTCGTTGCCGCGAAATTCAAGACGTGTACTCTACAGGATGATTTTAAAAAAATCAACCCCAGATAAACACTAAAAATAAATTCAGGAAAGGCTCAAAATTATGGGCCCTTCTGAAGTAATGGCAACTGTGTGCTCGAAGTGGGCGGACAGCTTCCTGTCCTTGGTCACAGCGGTCCATTTGTCATCGAGAATTTCGATGTCGTGAGACCCTTCGGTAACCATCGGTTCGATGGCCAAGACCATTCCCGTTCTAAGCTGAACACCGGGAAGACCAGAGGGAACAAAATTGGGTACTTCAGGTTTTTCATGAAGGTTTCGTCCAATACCGTGTCCTACAAAACGACGGACAACACCGTATCCGAATCCTTCAGCATATTCCTGAACTGCACGGGAAATATCATAAAGACTGTTACCTGGCAATGCCTGCTTTATCCCACGCATAAGAGATTCGCGTGTCACATCAAGCAATCTGCTGGTACTCTCAGCAATAGCACCTACCGGGTAAGTGCGGGCGGAATCCCCGTAAAACCCCTGATAGATGACTCCCATATCAATGCTGACGATATCACCTTCTTTCAAAATTCTTTTCTCAGAAGGAAATCCATGAACAATCTCTTCATTCACGGAACAGCACAAGGCATATGGAAACCCATGATAGCCTTTGAAGGCTGGTTTAACACCAAAATCTTCGCAGGCATTGCAAGCGATATCCTCAAGGTTCATGGTAGTTATATCTGGCTTGATGGCATCACCCAGCATATCCAGAATGGTAGAAACAAGACGATTGGCCTCACGCATGAGGCCAATCTCCTTGTCATTCTTGAGGTAGATACCTCTGTACTTTTTCAAAGCAATTACCTGCCTTTTACCTTACTACCCTTACCCATAAGTCCTTCGTACTGACGGGATATCATGTAGGATTCAATCTTACCCATAAAGTCCATTGCTACACCGACAACGATGAGAAGTGCTGTTCCACCGAAGTAGAATGGCACGTTGAACTGGGAAATAAGAATCATAGGCAATACACAAATAGCTGCTACGTACAGAGAACCCCAGAGAGTAATCCTGGTCAAAACACGGTCAATATATTCACGTGTTTTGGTTCCGGGACGAATTCCTGGGATAAAACCGCCCTGCTTTTTAATATTCTCTGCAATTCCTTTAGGATCAAACATGATCGCAGTATAGAAATAACAAAAGAAAATAATCAGGGAGATATAAGCTACGTTATATGCGATGGAAGATGGAGCAAAGTACGCAGAGAACTTGGACAGTATTTCATTGTTTGAAAAACTAGCCAAGGTTGCGGGGAACATCAGAATAGAAGAAGCAAAAATCGGCGGAATAACACCAGCAGTGTTAATTCGCAGAGGAAGATGAGTGGTCTGTCCACCCATCATTTTGCGTCCCATCATGCGCTTGGCATAATGGATTGGAATCCTACGCTGACCGCGCTCCATGTAAACGATAAAAGCGAGAATGGCGATCATAAATGCCAAAACAAACAAGAGCAGGAAGAGAGTAATTTCTCCAGCCTGCATCAGTCTGACAGTATTGAAAATAGCGGCCGGAAGGCCTGCAACAATACCAGCAAAAATGATCATAGAGATACCGTTACCGATGCCCTTCTCGGTCATTTGCTCGCCGAGCCACATCAGGAAAACAGTACCAGCTGTCAGAGTCAGAATGGTTATTCCTCTAAAGGCCCATCCTGCATGCAGTACTACGGGAGCACCGGTGGGGCTGGTCATACTCTCCAGTCCCACGGCGATGCCGAAACCCTGAACCAATGTAATCAGCACAGTGCCGTATCTGGTGTACTGCGTAATCTTCTTGCGTCCCTGAGCCCCTTCATCCTGAAGCCGCTTAATGGTGGGACTAACCACACCTAGAAGTTGAACGATAATAGACGCGGAGATATAGGGCATAATCCCTAACGCGAATATGGACAAGTTACGCAACCCGCCGCCTGAGAACATGTCAAAAAGGCCGAAGAGAGTGTTGGAAACACTCTCAAAAAAATCGGCCAATGCTGCGCTGTCTACGCCCGGGACCGGGATATGAATCCCGATCCGGTAGACAGCCAGAAGAAGAAAAGTCCAAAGGAGCTTACTCTTCAGTTCCGGCAGTCGGGAAAGATTATCTACTCCAGACAATGCCACGAGTTATCCTTCCAGGGCTTTGGCAGTACCACCTGCCTTTGTGATCTTTTCAGTTGCAGATGCGCTAAAGCGGTGTGCTTCGATGGTGACAGCAGCGCTTACTTCGCCCATGCCGAGGACTTTAACGAGTGAGCCTTTTTTACAAAGACCTCTTTCGTAAATATCTTCGAGGGAGATTTCAGCTTTGCCTTCGAAGGCACCAAGAATCTGACCTACGTTGAGTGCAATATACTCTTCGCGGAAAGGATTCTTGAAACCGCGTTTCGGAAGACGACGAGCCAGAGGCATCTGACCACCTTCAAACCAGGCGGGTACACCACCGCCAGAGCGGGCATTCTGACCTTTATGACCCTTGCCGGAGGTTCCACCCCAGCCGGAGCCGCCGCCGCGACCTACGCGCTTGCGATTCTTACGTTCCTCTTGGAACGGATATATTTCGTGCAGCCTCATGATTCAGTTACCTCCACAAGGTGCTCAACTTTTTTGATCATCCCTCTTACGATGGGAGTATCTTCAAAGCTTTTTTCCTGTCTGATCTTACGCAGTCCCAGTGCCTTAACAGTGGCACGCTGTTTGGGATTGCAGCCGATCATGCTGCGTACGAGTTTTACCTTAAGCATAACTATGTCCTCCTACTTTCTGGGAGTCACAACTTTCTTCCCGCGGAGCTGGCCGACTTCATCAGCACTGCGCAGGGAAGCAAGTCCGGCGATAGTCGCGCGAAGGACGTTATGCGGGTTGTTGGTGCCGATAGCCTTAGTAAGGATATCGTGTACGCCTACAACTTCAAGCACCGCACGCACTGGACCACCGGCGATGATACCGGTACCCTTGGAAGCGGGCTTGAGCATTACGCGTCCTGCACCGTAACGGCCGAGTACTTCGTAAGGAAGAGTACCGTCCAAAAGAGGTACGGTAATCATCTCTTTGCGAGCTTTCTCAGAAGCTTTTCTAATAGCTTCAGGAACCTCATTTGCCTTACCAAGTCCGAAACCGACCTGACCTTTACCGTCACCTACCACAACCAGGGCGCTGAAGGAAAACCTTCTACCACCCTTTACAACTTTTGCTACTCGGTTGAGGTAAACGATTTTTTCAATCAGACCCAGATCATTCTGTTCCATGGATATTCCCATAAGTTTAGAATTTCAGGCCACCCTCACGAGCGCCGTCTGCCAGGGCCTTGACCCTGCCGTGATAGATATAGCCGCTACGATCGAAAACTACTGTTTCGATTTTAAGTTCCTTAGCTTTTGCAGCAATGTCTTTTCCGACTTGAGCTGCAGTTTCGCAGGTGAGCTTAAGAGCTTCACCATCTTTAGCGAGTGCTTTGGAAGAAGAAGCGGTAACGGTTTTGCCAATCAGATCATCCACGAGCTGAGCGTAGATGTGCTTATTTGAACGGAATACAACAAGACGCGGACGAGCTGCAGTACCGCTGATTTTTTTGCGGATGCGGATCTTTTTACGCTGTCTTGCCTGTTCTTTAGTCATTTTCATGGCTTTACCCTACTATTTACCGGACTTACCGGCTTTACGTCTGATCTGTTCATCAATGTACTTAATACCTTTGCCTTTGTAAGGCTCGGGCGGGCGTACACGACGAAGCTGCGCAGCAACTTCACCAACCAGCTGTTTATCAACACCGCTGATGGTGAGTTTAGTGTTGCTTTCTGCGTTAGCTTCGATTCCAGCAGGCAGTTCGTAGTTAACGGGATGGGAAAAGCCGACGTTGAGAACAACGTTCTTACCCTGTACGTTAACCTTATAACCAACACCGACTACTTCCAAAGTCTTGGAGAAGCCCTTAGAGACTCCTTCAATGCAGTTTGAAAGCAGAGAACGATGAAGGCCGTGCTGAGCACGTTCCTGACGGGAATCGCCAGACCTCTTCACCTCTACCGCATTATCAGCAACGGTGAAGCTGACCATGGGGTGTACCGGGGTGGTGATAGTACCTTTGGGGCCCTTTACAGAAACCACATCAGCACCAACAGTTACTTCCACTCCGGAAGGTATCTCAATAGGTTTTTTTCCAATTCTGGACATAATAAAACCTCTCTACCAGATTTCGCACAAGAGTTCGCCGCCAACGTTAAGCTCTTTAGCTTTAACGCCGTCAACTACGCCCTTTGAAGTGGAAAGTATGCAAATCCCGAGTCCATTAAGGACAGAGGGAATATCTTCAACGCCTACAAACACGCGACGACCGGGTGTGCTGATTTTCTTCATGCCACTAATGAGGGCTTTTCCATCAACATACTTAAGGGTAACGTTAATATCATTGTCTTCAGCTGTGAAGTCAGCGATATAACCTTCATCCTTAAGAATCCCGGCGATAGCTGTTTTAATCTTAGACCCGGGAATGGACACGGACTTGTGATAAGCACCGTGTGCATTGCGAATGCGGGTCAGCATATCGGCGATAGGATCGACAACAGGCATTTTAAACTCCTTATATTACCAGCTGGCTTTACGCACGCCGGGAAGTTCACCCGCAAGGGCCTTTTCCCTGAAGCAAATACGGCAAACACCATATTTACGCAGGAATGCACGAGGACGACCGCAGATGGGGCATCTGTTATATTCGCGCACTTTGAACTTAGGCTTACGTTTCGCCTTAACTTTTAAAGCTGTCCTGGCCAAAACGATATCCTCCTATTTCTTGAAGGGCATTCCAAGAAGCTCGAGGAGCATCTTGCCTTCTTTATCAGTTTTAGCGGAGGTGACGATAGTCACGTTCATCCCTTTGGTGATCTCGATTTGATCGAGCTGAATCTCAGGAAAGATAGTCAATTCCTTGATTCCGAGGGTGAAGTTACCGCGTCCATCGAAGCCTTTGTCAGGAATACCGCGAAAGTCGCGTACACGAGGAAGAGCAAAGCTAATCAGCTTGTCCAGAAAGTCCCACATGAGATCTCTACGTAGAGTAACACGGGAACCTACAGGCATTCCTTCGCGCAGCTTAAAAGCTGCAATTGACTTTTTCGCTCTGGTAACTACTGCGCGCTGTCCTGCAATTGCAGTCAGTTCTTCAACAGCACCATCAATGAGCTTAGCGTTCTGGCTTGCTTCACCGAGTCCGATGTTAAGAGAGATTGCCTTAATACCAGGAATCTCCATCGAGCTCTTGTACCCGAACTCTTTGTTAAGAGCCGGGGCGACCTTGTCCGTATATATTTTTTCGAGACGTGTCATCGCAAAACCCTAGTCGATGATTTCGTTACATTTTTTACAAAAACGGATGTTCTTTCCGTCTTCGGTCTCACGTACGCCAACGCGGGTTGCTTTTGTGCAAGCGGGGCACACAACCTGAATGTTGGAGATGTGAACAGGGGCTTCTTTCTCAACAATACCGCCGGGCTGGTTAGCATAAGGGTTCGGCTTGGTGTGCCTGGAAACCATATTAACCTGCTCAACAAGGACAGTGTCCTTCTTGCGGTTGATCTTGAGGACCTTACCGATCTTCCCCTTATCCTTGCCGGCGATGACCATAACTTTGTCATCAACATGTATCTTGTTCATGCCGTTTACCTTCTTGTGATAAGGATTACAGAACCTCGGGAGCGAGAGAAACGATCTTCATGAAGCCTGCGCCTCGAAGTTCTCTTGCCACGGGACCGAAAATACGGGTCCCTACCGGGTCCATGGAGTTGTTCAGAAGAACGGCAGAGTTATTGTCGAACTTGATGTAAGAACCGTCAGGACGACCAATTTCTTTCTTGGTACGAACAACGACAGCTTTCATCACAGCGCCCTTCTTCACTTTGGAATGGGGCATCGCTTCCTTAACGGAAACCACAATAATGTCTCCGACACTGGCGTAGCGTCTCTTGGAACCACCAAGTACCTTGATACAAGATACTTTTTTGGCACCAGAGTTATCTGCTACGTCAAGTTTAGATTCTACCTGAATCATAGCTAATACCCCTAAACTGCTTTTTCCAGAATTTTATCGAGATGCCACCTTTTGCGCCGGCTAAGGGGGCGGAATTCAACAATCTGCACCTTATCGCCGATACCGCACTCATTAGACGGATCATGTGCCATGAATTTGGTGTGGCGACGGATGAATTTTTTATACAGGGGGTGCTTTACGAGAGTCTCACAACGCACGACAATAGTCTTGTCGGCTTTGTCGGAGACTACTACGCCGGTCAGCACGCGCCTGTTTCCTTTCAGATTAAGCTCTGCCATGGCTTATGCTCCCAGTTCCTTTTCACGCTGCACGGTGAGGATCTTTGCGATGTCTTTTTTAACATCGGACAGTCTCTGGGTGTTTTCCAGCTGTGCAGTAGCATGCTGGAAACGAAGGTTGAAAAGCTCCTGACGAGCTTCTACAAGCTTCTCATTCAGAGCAGCGTTGTCGAGTTCACGAAGTTCTTTGGCTTTCATTCTACAATCCCTCCTTGACTACAATAGTAGTTTTAACAGGAAGTTTGTGTGAGGCACGGACCAGTGCTTCTTTGGCCAGCGCAATGTCAACACCCTTCACTTCGTAGAGAATGCGACCGGGTTTAACCGGGGCAACCCAACCAACCGGAGAACCTTTACCTTTACCCTGTCTGACTTCAGCAGGCTTAGCAGTAATAGGCATATCGGGGAAAACCCTAATCCATACCTGACCGCCACGCTTGATGTGACGCATAATAGCGATACGAGCGGCTTCAATCTGGTTGTTGGTAAGTTTTCCGTGTTCCAGAGTCTTGATTGCAATATCGCCGAAAGCGATAGTGGAACCGCGCTGAGCTTTACCTTTCAGGCGGCCTTTCTGACGCTTACGGAATTTAACTTTCTTAGGTGATAGCATTACTGTTCCACCTCGTGGTCAAGAATTTCACCTTTGAAGATCCAGACCTTGATGCCGATTACACCGTAAGTGGTGTTAGCGCGTGCTACACCATAATCGATGTCAGCCCTGAGAGTCTGAAGGGGTACACGACCATCGCGATACCATTCGGTACGTGCGATTTCAGCACCGGCAAGACGGCCGGCACAGGCCACTTTAATACCCTCTGCACCGAACTTGCGAGCGAGGCCCACAATGCGCTTCATGGCGCGACGGAAAGCCACACGGCGCTCAAGCTGCTGAGCAATATTCTCAGCAACGAGCTGCGCGTCGGTTTCAGGACGGCGGATTTCGCTAACTTCAAGAGCGAATTCTTTATTAAACTTTCTACGAAGATCTTCACGGAGCTTTTCGATCTCAACACCTTTACGACCGATGATAATACCGGGACGTGCAGTGTGGATGATCAGACGGATTTTGCCGCCTGCGCGCTCAATCTCAATTTTAGAGACGCCTGCGTGAAAGATTTTCTCTTTTACATATTTACGAATGCTGTCGTCTTCGTAGACGAAAGCGGGATAGTCCTTACTGGAGAACCATCTGGAAAGCCAGTTCTTGGTGTATCCAAGTCTGAAGCCGTATGGATGTACTTTCTGACCCATGACACTACCCTACATTTCTTTTACTACGACGGTTATATGGCTGGTGCGCTTGCGGATGCGATACGCACGACCCATAGCCCTGGGCTGAATTCTCTTCCAGGTAGGACCCTCATCAATTTTGACGATGTCTACACAAAGAGAGTCAACATCCACTCCGGGAATCTGCTCGGCATTTGCCACTGCAGAGTAAAGCACTTTACTGAGCATTTCAGCACCCTTTTTGGGGGTGAACTTCAGAATGTTGAGGGCTTCCTCAACAGGCTTTCCCTTGATGTTTTCCGCTACCAAGCGCACTTTCCTAGGAGAAATGCGCATATATTTTGCAATAGCTCTTGCTTCCATTGCTCAACACCTTCTAGCGTTTGGCCTTGCTTTTCTTGTCAGCAGCGTGGCCGTAGTAGGTACGGGTGGGGGAGAATTCGCCCAACTTATGTCCTACCATGTTTTCGGTCACGAAGACAGGGATAAACTTACGGCCATTATGTACTGCGAAGGTCAAACCTACCATTTCAGGAATGATAGTTGAGCGACGGGACCAGGTCTGAATAACCTTGCGGTCACCTGATTCCTGAGCTTTTACGACCTTTTTAAGCAGATGATCGTCAATAAACGGGCCTTTTTTCAGTGATCTTGGCATTACAGTCTCCTACCTCTGCCCGCGGCGTTTAACGATGAGCTTGGAAGAAGGTTTCTTCTTACTACGGGTCTTGTATCCCTTAGCAGGCATACCCCAAGGAGAAACGGGGTGTCTACCACCGGAACTGCGACCTTCACCACCACCAAGGGGGTGATCGATCGGGTTCATAGCAACACCACGAACTTTAGGTCTGCGACCCAGCCAGCGGTTACGGCCGGCTTTACCAAGGGTAATGTTTTCGTGATGAATGTTACCAACCTGACCTACGGTAGCGCAACAAGTTGCGAGAACCTTACGGACTTCACCGGAAGGCATGCGCAGAAGAGCATATTTGCCTTCTTTAGCGACAAGCTGGGCGTAGGTACCGGCAGCGCGGCAGAACTGTCCGCCTTTACCGGGATACAATTCAATATTGTGAACGATAGTACCAACAGGGATATTCTTCAGCAGGAGAGCGTTACCGGGTTTGATATCGGCTTTTTCTCCAGAGAGAATTTTATCACCCTTGTTCAGTCCTACAGGACAAAGGATGTAACGCTTTTCACCATCAGCATAGTGCAGAAGTGCAATGCGTGCAGACCTGTTGGGATCATATTCGATTGAAGCAACAGTTGCGGGAACTTCCAACTTATTACGTTTGAAGTCGATGACACGGTAAAGGCGTTTAACGCCACCGCCACGACGACGGGAAGTAACCCGGCCGTTATTGTTTCTACCGGCCTTCTTGGTCAGCCCCTTGGTAAGGGACTTTTCCGGAGTAGACTTAGTGATCTCCTCAAAGGTGGAGATAGTCTGGAACCGGCGACCGGGAGAGGTCGGCTTCAGCTTACGGGTAGCCATCTCTTAAACTCCTTCGAAGAATTCGATTTTTTCGCCCGCGGAAAGCTTTACGTATGCTTTCTTGTAGCCGGACAATTTACCGACAACACGGCCGAACTTTCTGCGCAGACCAGGTCTTTTACGTACAATTCGTACGAAATCAACCTTTACGTCAAAAGCAGATTCAACTGCTTTTTTGACTTCAGTCTTGTTGGCAGAAGGCAGCACATAAAAAGCAACCTGATTGGAAGCCTCTTTAATGTCAGTGGCCTTTTCCGAAATGACCGGTTTGATAAGAATCTGAGTATAGTCCATGACTATTTTAACCTCTCCTGCAGATCCTGTGCTGCGTTCTCAAGCATTACAATCTGGCGATGTTTAAGAATATCATAAACATTCAGCTGATCGGCAGATATAAGCTTGATGCCAGGGATGTTCCTCGCAGAAAGGAGGAGTTTATTATCAGCGTCCTTGACGATAACCAAGGCTTTATTCAGACCGAGAGCTTCAGCTACTTCTACGAAGAGCTTGGTCTTGATCTCTGGAAGGTCGATAGACTTTACAATCATCAGCTTTTCTTCGCTGAAACGGGAAGTCAGAGCCATTCTGAGAGCCAGACGGCGGACCTTTTTATTTACCTTGAAGGAGTAGTCGCGGGGCTGGGGACCGAAAGTAGTTCCACCGCCACGCCACAGGGGTGAACGGGTGGAGCCTGAACGAGCACGACCGGTGCCTTTCTGGCGCCAAGGCTTAGCACCACCGCCACGTTTCATACCACGAGTTTTAGTGGCATGAGTACCCTGACGTTTGGCTGCAAGCTGGGAACGTACTACGAGATGCAGGATTTCGGGTTTGACCGGAACTTCGAAAACTTCCGGAGCAAGATCCATGCTCCCTACTTCCTTTTTAGTTTGATCATATATAGTAATGGTAGCCATTTTTTTATTCCTCTAGCTGGTCTTGCGGATCATCACCAGACCGTTCTTAGGACCGGGAACCTGTCCCTTTACCACGAGAACGTTTTCATCGGTGCGAACGTCTACGATTTCGATGTTAGAAACAGTAACGCGCTCATTACCCATCTGACCGGGCATTTTTTTGCCTTTGAATACTTTGCCAGGGAAAGTAGCGTGGCCGATGGAACCAGGAGAACGGTGTACCTTTTCTGCACCGTGGGAAGCACGGGAACCAGCAAAGTTCCAACGCTTCATTACGCCCTGGAAACCTTTACCTTTAGAGGTGCCGGTCACTTTGACCTTCTCACCTGCGGAAAAGATGTCCACGGAGATTTCCTGGCCCAGTTCGTAGTCAGCTACAGACTCAAGGGGGAACTCGCGAAGGTGACGAAAGTAGCCTTTGCCGGCTTTTTCCTGATGACCTTTTGCGGGCTTATTAACCTTGCGCTCGGGAAGAGCGTCGTAGCCGAGCTGGATGGCGTTGTAGCCTTCCTTATCTTCAGTCTTAACCTGCATAACAGGACAAGGACCTACTTCAAGAACAGTGACGGGCACGATGGAACCGTCGTCAGCGAAGACGCGGGTCATGCCCAGTTTTTTACCGAGTAAACCGATAGTTTTTGCCATGTTGAAGCCCTCCCTTACAGCTTGATTTCAACGTCAACACCAGCGGGCAGGCTGAGCTTGCCAAGTGCGTCAACGGTCTGCTGGGTGGGTTCAAGAATGTCAAGCAGACGCTTGTGGATTCTCATCTCAAACTGCTCACGAGACTTTTTGTCTACGTGTACAGAACGCTGAATGGTAGTACGGCTGATCTGTGTGGGCAGCGGGATGGGTCCTGCGATAGCAGCTCCAGTATTGCGGGCAGTATCCACAATCTCAGTAACTGCTTTATCAAGGATACGGTAGTCGTAAGCCTTGAGCTTGATCCTGATACGATCACTAGTCATAGAAACCATGTTAATTTCTCCTAAATGAATTCAGAGACGACCTTTACTTGCAACGGTAAGAAGGAATGTGAGGTGTACCCTTCCTGGCCTGGTATGGTCGTCCAGCCAGCATGCCGGACCTTATACCTTATCTCTGTGGTTTCACGGGGTGGTTCCCGTAAAAAAGAACCTCCCGAACTCTATGGGTCCGGGAGGTATAGTGCTTTTTCAGCGTTGCTGTCAAGCTTATATCAGATAAAAATTAAATTTATTTTAATTTTTGTTGATCAGCTCTTCAGCAATGGAAGCGGGAACAGGCTCATAATGGTCGAACTGCATAGTAAATGTTGCGCGGCCCTGAGTCTTGGAGCGGAGATCGGTTGCGTAACCGAACATCTCGCTAAGGGGTACGTCACATTTAACAACCTGTGCGTTAGCACGGGCTTCCATGGAGCCTACACGGCCACGACGACCATTGAGGTCACCCATAACATCGCCGAGGTACTCTTCAGGAGTAACAACCTCAACAGACATGATGGGCTCGAGCAGCTGAGGAGCTGCTTTTTTAACCGCTTCTTTCAGTGCCATAGAACCAGCGATGTAGAATGCCTGCTCAGAGGAGTCAACATCGTGGTAGGAACCAAAGGTAAGAGTTGCTTTGATATCTACGAGCGGGAAGCCGGCGATAACACCGTTCTTCATAGCGTCGTGAATACCGCGGTCAACTGCGGGAATGTATTCTTTCGGAATTACGCCGCCTTTAATTTCGTCGACGAATTCATATTCACTTTCTGTGTTAGGCTCAATGCTAATCACAACGTGACCGTACTGACCACGACCACCGGACTGTTTAGCATACTTATGATCAACTTCAACCTTTTTGGTGATAGTTTCACGGTAAGCTACACGGGGAGCACCAACGTTTGCGTTAACATTAAACTCGCGGAGCAAACGGTCGACGATAACTTCAAGATGAAGTTCGCCCATACCTGCGATAAGAGTCTGACCTGTTTCTTCGTCACCTTTGACGCGAAAAGAGGGGTCTTCTTTAGCGAGTTTAGCGAGGCCCTGACTAAGCAGATCGCGGTCAGCCTTGGTCTTGGGCTCAATAGCAACTTCGATAACCGGTTCAGGAATATCGAGGGACTCAAGAACAACCGGGTTCTTCTGTTCGCAGAGAGTGTCACCGGTAGCCATGTTTTTAAGACCAACAGCAGCTACGATGTCACCAGCAAATGCTTCCTTGATTTCCTCACGCTTGTTAGCGTGCATCTTGAGCAGACGACCAATACGTTCTTTCTTACCGGTTGCGCCGTTAATAAAAGTAGCACCGGATTCAATTTTACCGGAGTACAGGCGCAGAAAGGTAAGGTGTCCAACGAAGGGGTCGGTCATGAGCTTGAAGGAAAGAGCTGCCAGAGGAATATCATCATCACAAGGGCACTCAATTTGCTTCTCAGTGCCGGGCTCAATACCAACGATAGCAGCGATATCCAAAGGAGAAGGAAGATAATCAACAACAGCGTCAAGCAGGGGCTGAACACCTTTGTTCTTGAAAGCAGTACCGCAAAGAACAGGGCAGATGGTCAGGCTGATGGTAGCTGCACGGATGCCCTTGATGATTTCTTCGGGGGAAAGTTCTTCACCACCGAGATATTTATCAAGGAGTTCTTCATCTTCTTCAGCAATAGCTTCAATCATTTCAAGGCGCATGGCTTCATACTGATCCATGAGGTCAGCAGGAATTTCCTCAATGGAGTAATCCTTACCCATGTCGTCACTATAAATGAAGGCCTTACCAGTGATAAGGTCAACAGCACCCAGATACTCATCTTCAGCTCCGATGGGGATCTGAAGAGGAACAGCTTTAGCGCCAAGACGATCCTTGAGCATTTCGACACAACGGAAGAAATCTGCTCCGATGCGGTCCATCTTGTTGACGAAAGCCATACGGGGAACTTTATATCTGTCAGCCTGACGCCATACGGTTTCAGACTGAGGCTCAACACCGGCTACTGCGTCGAAAACGGCTACAGCGCCGTCAAGTACGCGCAGTGCACGCTCAACTTCCATTGTGAAGTCAACGTGACCGGGAGTATCAATAATGTTAATACGGTGATCCTTCCACATACAGGTAGTGGCAGCACTGGTAATAGTGATACCGCGTTCCTGTTCCTGGACCATCCAGTCCATGGTGGCTTCGCCATCATGAACTTCACCGATTTTATGAGAAACACCAGTATAGAAAAGAATGCGCTCAGTAGTGGTAGTCTTACCCGCATCAATGTGGGCCATGATACCAATGTTACGCTGTTTATCTCTAGCAACCTTTCTAGCCACTTTGTACTCCGATTACCAACGGTAGTGAGCAAAAGCCTTGTTGGCTTCGGCCATACGATGGGTGTCTTCCTTTTTCTTCACAGCTCCGCCGCGCTTGTTGTAAGCATCGAGGAACTCACCGCTAAGACGGGCAACCATGCCCTTCTCGCCTCTGGAACGCGCAAAGTTAATCAGCCATCTAATAGCCAAAGAAACCTGACGCTCAGGGCGAACTTCAACGGGAACCTGATAAGTTGCACCACCAACGCGGCGAGACTTAACTTCAACATGAGGCTTGACGTTTTCCAAAGCCTTTTCAAAAGCCTTGATCGGATCTTCCTGGGTTTTATCGCCGAGGAATTCAAGAGCTTGGTAGAATATATTTTCAGACACACTCTTCTTACCGTCGTACATGAGTCTGTTCATGAACTTGGTAGCGAGCTGAGAACCGTATACCGGATCAGGAAGAATCTGTCTTTTGGGTACCGGACCTTTACGAGGCATATTGGTATACTCCTTGGAATTTAATGCTATTTAGGACGCTTTGCGCCGTACTTGGAACGACCCTGACGACGATCTGCAACACCAGCGGTGTCGAGAGAGCCGCGAACGATGTGGTAACGAACACCAGGTAAGTCTTTTACACGACCACCACGGATAAGAACCACGGAGTGTTCCTGAAGGTTATGACCTTCACCACCGATGTACGCAGTAACTTCGATGGCATTAGTCAAACGCACACGAGCGACCTTACGCAGTGCGGAGTTAGGCTTTTTAGGGGTGGTGGTGTACACACGGGTGCACACGCCACGGCGCTGGGGGCAGGCCTGAAGCGCAGGAGTTTTCTTACGCTTGAGCTGCTTTTCACGCCCTTTTCTTATAAGCTGATTGATGGTTGGCATGAACCCTCCAAATTAAGTTTAATTTCAAAGACCGACGCAGTTAGACTAATATTTCACAATTTGTCAAGACAAATTGTGAAATATTTGCTCCGTTGTCACTCGAGTCAGGCTGCAACCACCTGCTCGGCAGACCGGTACCGCGTTCTGGCGCCAGCACTATCTTTCGTTAACGAGCAGCGGTTCTTCCTCAAGTTCTTCAAGGAATTTATCAGCACGTTCAGGCTGGTCAGGAACGACAATATCTGTGCGTGCGTACTTACGGAAACCGGTACCAGCAGGAATAAGTCGACCAACAATGACGTTTTCTTTCAAGCCGCGCAGATAATCCTTTTTGCCACAAAGAGAAGACTCGGTAAGAACCTTGGTTGTCTCCTGGAATGATGCAGCAGAAATAAAAGACGCGGTAGAAAGTGAAGCCTGAGTAATACCGAGAACGTGAGTCTGAGCAGTTGCAGGCTTAAGTCCATTGGCGATAGCATCCTGGTTGGTTTCCATGAAACGCTGCTTGTCCACCTGTTCACCCACAAGAAAATGGGTCTCACCGGGATCAACGATGCTGACCTTCTTGAGCATCTGGCGGACAATAACTTCGATGTGCTTATCGTTAATTCCAACACCCTGAAAACGGTAAACGTCCTGAATCTCTTCGACCAGAAAGCGTGCGAGATATTTCTCACCCTTTACTTTCAGGATATCGTGCAGTTCAGGCAGACCTTCAGTCATCAGGTCACCGGCTTCAACGAAGTCGCCTTCCTGTGCAGTGATGTGACGGCCTTTGGGCACGAGATATTCTTTTATTTCACCGACTTCGGGGGTAACAACAATTTTGCGCTTGCCTTTGGATTCAGGTCCATAGGAGACCACACCATCAATCTCCGAAATGATTCCAAGTTCCTTTGGTTTACGCACTTCAAACAGCTCCGCAACTCGAGGAAGACCACCAACAATGTCTTTGGTCTTTGAAGTTTCGCGAAGCTTACGGGCGATAACGTCACCAGCATTAACGACATTACCGTCCTTAACCATCAAAATCGCTCCAACCGGCAGCGGATAAATCGCTTTCAGGGTGGATCCTGGACGGGTCATGGGTTCACCATCTTCGTCGCAGATAGAAATTGAAGGTTTAAAGTTGGTTGTACGGTACTCCTGGATTGTGTAGGTAGCCTGTCCTGTGGCTTCGTCGACACGTTCCTGATAAGTTTTACCTTCAACAAGGTCAGTAAACTTAACTGTACCGGTTACTTCTGTGATGAATGGTTCTGCAAGCGGATCCCATTCGGCCAGCGTAGTACCTTGTGTGATCTGCTGACCTTCTTCAACAAAGAGTTTTGCACCAAGAGGCAGAACATATTTTTCACGTTCCCTACCCTGCTCGTCCACGATACCGATCTGGCAACTCTTACCGAGAACCATCTGATGGCCATCGTTGTTACGGACTGAGCGCATACGGTTCAGAACAACGGAACCGTTATGCTGTGCTTCAAAAGATGACTGCTGAATCTCACGGGATGCGGTACCACCGATATGGAAGGTACGCATGGTAAGCTGTGTTCCAGGTTCACCAATGGACTGCGCAGCGATGATACCAACGGTTTCACCAACGTTGACAACGTGGCCCCGAGCAAGGTCGCGACCATAACACATGGCGCAAATACCGTGCTTAGAGCGGCAGGTCAGCGGAGAGCGGACAGTCATGGAGTTGATACCGTTTTCATCAATAATCTTGGCAGCAGCTTCATCAATAAGTGAATCAGCTGGAACAAGAATCTCGCCGGTATCTTCTTTAACAACATCATGAATTGTTACACGTCCAAGAACTTTTTCCGCCAGTCTTTCCTTGATTTCTCCACCCTTAATGTAGTGGGTCAACTCAAGGCCGTCGACAGTGCGGCAATCATGTTCTGCAATGGTAACATCCTGAACAACATCAACTAGACGACGGGTCAGGTAACCGGAGTTCGCTGTTTTCAGCGCAGTATCCGCAAGACCTTTACGTGCACCGTGAGTAGAAATAAAGTACTGCAGAACGGAGAGACCTTCACGGAAAGATGAAGTAATCGGTGTTTCGATAATTTCACCGGAAGGTTTCGCCATCAGACCACGCATACCTGCGAGCTGACGCATCTGGTCCTGGTTACCTCGAGCACCGGAGTGAGCCATCATGAAGACCGGGTTGAAAGAAGAGTTTGTTTCCTGCTTACCGGTTTTGGGGTCAACCATGATATCGGTCGACATTTCATTGGTCATCTCAGCTGATACGTCGTTGGTAACTTTTGTCCAAACGTCGACAACCTTGTTGTACTTCTCAGTACGGGTAATGATACCTTCACGGTACTGAGATTCAATGTTTTCAACTTCAGCATAAGCGGCATCAAGCAGCCCTGCTTTCTTAGCAGGAATGGTCAGGTCTTTAACACCGATGGTGATAGCTGCACGAGTAGCGTGCTCATAACCGAGGTCTTTCAGTCGGTCACAAAGAATTACTGTCGCCTTACTGCCGGCAGTGCGGTACGCACTTGAGACCAGCTTGGCAATGTTCTTTTTGGTCATGACCACGTTAGCATATTCAAAACCCATTCCTTCAGGAACAAGCTCGCCAACAAGGATACGACCGGGAGTGGTTTCGACCAGCTCTCCTTCGATGCGTACCTTGATACGTGCATGCATGCTTACAACACCGGCATCCAATGCGGCAACAACTTCCCATGGAGCAGTAAAGACCATGCCCTCACCTTTGGAGAAAGAGCGTTCAACAGTCAGATAATAAAGACCGAGAACGATATCCTGTGAAGGGTTGATGATGGGCTGTCCGTTAGCGGGAGACAGAATGTTGTTTGAAGACATCATCAGAACACGACACTCGATCTGTGCTTCCACAGAAAGAGGAACGTGAACAGCCATCTGGTCACCGTCAAAGTCAGCGTTGTATGCTGAGCATACCAACGGATGAAGCTGAATCGCCTTACCTTCAACCAGAGTAGGTTCGAAAGACTGGATACCTAAACGGTGAAGTGTCGGTGCACGGTTAAGCATGATCGGATATTCGCGAACAACGTCATCAAGGATATCCCAAACGACGAGATCTTCACGCTCAACCATCTTTTTGGCGCTTTTAATTGTAGTAGCAATCTCTCTACGCTCAAGTTCAGCATAAATAAAAGGCTTAAACAACTCCAGAGCCATCTTTTTAGGAAGACCGCACTGGTGCAATTTGAGCTTAGGTCCAACAACAATTACGGAACGACCGGAGTAGTCAACACGCTTACCGAGAAGGTTCTGACGGAAACGACCCTGCTTACCCTTAATCATATCAGAAAGGGATTTAAGGGGGCGTCCGTTGGTTCCGGTGATAGCGCGCCCACGGCGACCGTTGTCGAACAATGCGTCAACAGACTCCTGAAGCATACGCTTTTCGTTGCGGATAATAATATCAGGTGCGCCCAGTTCGATCAGGCGTTTAAGACGATTGTTCCTGTTGATGACACGACGGTAAAGGTCGTTAAGGTCAGAAGTAGCGAAACGTCCGCCATCAAGAGGAACCAAAGGACGAAGTTCGGGCGGAATAACCGGAACAACATCCATGATCATCCACTGACAATCGTTACCTGACTCAAGAAAAGCCTCAACAATCTTAAGACGCTTGGTCAGCTTTTTCTTTTTGGTCTGTGAGCGTGTAGTCAGTGACTCTTCACGAAGTTCGTGTCTCAGTGCAGGCATATCGATCTGAGCCAGAAGACCTTTAATTGTCTCAGCACCCATTCCCACTTCAATGGCTTCTTCGCCATAGTGGTCGATAACCTGAAAATACTGGTCTTCAGAAATAATCTGATACTGCTTAAGAGGTGTTTCACCTGGATTAAGCACAATATAGGAATCGAAGTACAACACCTTCTCAAGGTCGGCCATGGTGATGTCCAGCAGGGTACCGATCTTGGAAGGAAGGGTCTTCAGAAACCAGATATGGGCTACAGGAGCGGCAAGCTCAATGTGGCCCATGCGTTCACGTCTGACTTTGGAAGCGATAACTTCAACACCGCATTTTTCACAAACAATACCACGGTGTTTCATGCGCTTATATTTACCGCAGTTACACTCGTAGTCTTTTACGGGTCCGAAAATTTTAGCGCAGAAAAGACCATCTCTCTCCGGCTTGAATGTCCTGTAGTTGATGGTCTCGGGCTTCTTAACTTCACCGAAGGACCACTCACGGATCTTTTCGGGAGAAGCAATGGAAATCTGAATACCTTTGAGGCCGCGTCCTGCGAGACCTGCGCCGGATGTTCTACGCATAGTGAACAGTTCGTCCAGACTCATTAATATACCCCTTACATGAAAAGGTTTATTTAGTCGCGGGGGCCTTTTCGACCCCCGCGTTCATTATTTCTTGTCGGCAGTTTCTTCGACTTCATCCTGAAGCAGATTAACATCAAGGCCAAGAGACATAAGTTCTTTAACCAGAACGTTAAATGATTCAGGCAGACCGGCTTCAAGGAAGTTATCACCCTTGACGATCTTTTCGTACATCTTAACACGTCCAGTTACATCATCGGACTTGACGGTCAGGAATTCCTGAAGCAGGTAGGCTGCGCCGTATGCTTCAAGAGCCCATACTTCCATCTCACCGAGACGCTGCCCACCAAACTGTGCCTTACCGCCAAGAGGCTGCTGTGTTACCAGAGAGTAAGGACCGGTGGAACGGGCGTGAATCTTTTCATCAACAAGGTGGTGCAGCTTGAGGATGTACATTACGCCGACAGTTACGCGGTTGTGGAAAGGATCACCGGTACGTCCGTCGTACAGAGTAACCTTACCATCATCGCCAATACCGGTTTTGCCGACCAGATCCCAGATTTCATCTTCGGTAGCTCCGTCGAATACAGGGGTCTTAGTGACAATACCATCGCGTGCTTTATTTACCGCGAGTCTGAATTCCTCATCATCCAGGGAATCAATAAGTTCATACACATCTTCTGATTCAAATGTGTCCTTGATTTCCTGACGTATAACACCGAGGGCTTCACCAGTATCAAGCATGTTAGCGAACTTCTGGCCAAGGGCAAGAGCGGCCCAGCCAAGGTGTGTTTCCATAATCTGACCGATGTTCATACGTGAAGGAACACCAAGGGGGTTCAACACGATATCCATAGGAGTTCCGTTAGCGAAAAACGGCATATCCTGTTCAGGCAGAATGTTGGAGACAACACCCTTGTTACCATGGCGTCCGGCCATTTTGTCACCTACGCTGAGCTTACGCTTAACAGCGATGTAGACTTTGACCATTTTAATAACGCCCGGGGGCAGATCGTCACCTTCGGTAACTTTTTCGCGTTTCACATCATAAATACCTTTAATGATGCGAATCTGCTTGTCATATTCTGCGAGCAGCTGCTTAACTGCTTCGTTAGTATCTTTATCTGCAAAGAGGCCGCCAAGCTTTTTAAGAGGTACTTCAGCAAGGATTTCATCAGTAATAATGTGACCTGCTTCAGCGAGAACCTCACCCTTTCTGCGACCCATAAGAGTCTGAGAGATCTGCTTGTTCGCGACAACTTCCGCAATTTTAACACGGGTTTTGGCAGTCAGGGATTCGATGTGCTTGCTTTCTTTCATATCATGCTTTGCAAGCTCGAAATCCTCAATATTTTTGGTACGATCGTCTTTTTCACCTGAACGGCGGTTAAAAACTTTAACGTCTACGATAGTACCTTCAATTCCCGGCGGAACCTTAAGTGATGTGTTTTTAACATCACGCGCTTTATCACCGAAGATTGCGCGGAGCAGTTTTTCTTCAGGAGTAAGCTGGGTTTCACCTTTCGGAGTAATTTTACCGACAAGGATATCATCGGGAGCGATACGGGCACCAAGGCGAATGATACCACATTCGTCAAGGTTGCTGAGCATATCTTCACTCACGTTGGGAATATCGCGGGTAACTTCTTCGGGTCCAAGCTTTGTATCACGAGCGACGAGTTCGAATTCTTCAATATGAACAGAAGTAAAAACGTCTTCTTTAACAACGCGCTCGGAAATGAGGATGGAGTCCTCAAAGTTATAACCGCACCAAGGCATGAACGCTACGAGAAGGTTCTTACCAAGAGCAAGCTCACCGTCTTTGATACCGGGACCGTCAGCAAGGACATCGCCTTTCATGACACGGGTCCCAATGGGCAAACGCGGACGCTGGCCGTAGCAGGAGTTCTGGTTGGACTTGTGCCACTTCTGAAGTTCGTAATGCTTTACGCCACCGGTATCAGGATAGATGCCGTCATCGTAGCGAACAACAAGACGTTCAGCGTCAACATAGTCAATGTAACCATCATGTTCTGCGAGAACACAGCTACCGGAATCCTGTGCAACGTTTGCTTCCATGCCGGTACCAACCAGAGGCTGGGAGGTTTTCAGCAGGGGAACAGCCTGACGCTGCATGTTGGAACCCATAAGTGCACGGTTAGCATCATCATGCTCAAGGAACGGAATCAGCGCAGCAGAAACTGAAACTGTCTGGCTGGGGCTGATATCCATAAGAGTGATGTCTTCACGCGGATGCATGGAAACATCACCGTTCAAGCGTGCGGTAACCAGCGGGTTAATAAATGCACCTTCAGCATCAATAGGGGCGTTTGCCTGAGCAACAATATGCCCTACTTCGCGGGTTGCATCATAATATAAAATCTCATCAGTCATTTTGGAATCTACAATAGTCCTGTAAGGACTTTCAATAAAACCAAAATCGTTGACTTTAGAGTAAGTAGTAAGTGACACGATCAGACCAATGTTCGGTCCTTCAGGTGTTTCAATGGGGCAGATACGTCCGTAATGGGAAACATGTACGTCGCGGACTTCAAAGCCTGCACGTTCACGTGTAAGACCACCGGGTCCCAATGCGGAAAGTCTGCGCTTATGAGTAACTTCAGAAAGCGGGTTGGTCTGGTCCATGAACTGGGAGAGCTGCGAAGTTCCGAAGAACTCCTTAAGTACAGCTGCAACCGGTTTAGGGTTGATCAGGTCATGAGGCATGAGTGTGGCCACTTCCTGGAGGCTCATGCGCTCCTTAATGGCTCTTTCCATGCGAACAAGACCAATGCGGTACTGGTTTTCTACCAGTTCGCCAACCGGACGCACTCGTCTATTACCGAGGTTATCAATATCATCAGCGGGACCGTGGCTGTCCTTAAGCTTAAGCAGAACCTTAACCGCAGTAAGAATATCTTCATTGGTCAGGGTGCGCAACTCAAGAGGAGTCTCAATGTTGAGACGAGCGTTCAGCTTGTAACGGCCCACACTGGAGAGATCGTAGTAATCAGAACTGCGAAACAGGTTTTCAAAGAAGTTGGCAGCAATCTCAGCAGTGGGCGGAGAGCTGGGGCGCAGTCTGCGGTAAATCTCAATCTGAGCGGATTCAACATCGGTGGTTTTATCCAACATCATGGAATCACGAAGTGCGGAAGAAACATCTGCACCCTGGGTGTGAAGAACTTTAACGTTCTTAAGACCAACTTCCATAATGCGATCAAAAATCTCTTCAGTAATTTCGTCCGCTGCCTCAGCAATCACTTCCCCGGTATCAGGATCAGTGATGTCATTAAATGCGAACTGCCCAACCAGAGATTTTGGATCCACTTCAATATATTCAATTCCGCCGCGGACAAGCTTCTTCCAACCGAACTTGGTAACCAGTTTATCGCGAGGGATGATGACATTGCCATCTTCGAGAGACAAGTCAACCCAGGCATTTTCCTTACGGTACTGACTTTCAACGACCTTGCGGCGCACAATGTGGCGGTCAATCTGGTACTCTTCTACATCATAGTAGTAGTCGAGAATGTCCTGCTTGGAGAGGCCCATAGCCTTAAGCAGTACGGTCGCAGGCATTTTGCGGCGACGGTCGATGCGCACGTAAAGAATGTCTTTGTGGTCGAAATCGAAATCCAGCCAGGAACCGCGCATCGGAATAATGCGGCAGCTATAAAGAACCCTACGACTGGTGTGAGTCTTACCGGAATCATGTTCGAAGATGATACCGGGAGAACGCTGCAACTGGTTAACAATTACACGTTCAGTACCATTTATAATAAAGGTTCCCTGCTCACTCATAAGCGGCACGGTTCCGAAATAAATATCCTGCTCTTTAATGTCGCGGATAGTTCTGCTTTCGGTCTCTTCATCTACGTCGAAAACGACAAGGCGTACCTTGATACGGATAGGGGCTTCGTAAGTGAGTCCCTTGGAGATACACTCGTCCATATCGTATTTGGGCTCGCCGATGTCATAACTGACGTATTCAAGGCTTGCAGTTTTATTGAAGTCTTCAATCGGAAAAACCGAACGAAAAACCCCTTCGAGACCGACATCTGCCCGACTTGCGGGTGCAACGCCTTCCTGAAGAAATTTTTTGAAGGAATCCACCTGCAGTTCAAGCAAGTGGGGAATCGGCAGAGTAACTTTGATCTTTCCAAATATTTTTCTGAGCTGACCCATCGTATCCTCATCAAGTGAGAAGGTTAGGGTTGGAATGAAGCAATTTGACGAACATCAACCAATAAATAGTCAGTTACAAGTCAAAAAGTACAAGATAAACGTAGGCGGCAGAACAACATGCCTGAAAAGAAATTTTTATAAGGTTTATTTTGATCGCGCTAAAAGATCCGGCTGCGCCTTTTCCGAATCCTATCAAAATAATTGATCAGGCCATTTTGTCAATCTTTTTAACAGCGAGAAGAGCGCAACCCCGTTTTACAGGGGTTTGCGCTCCTCTTACTATAGCGATAAATTCGCTTGAATTACTTCATTTCGGCTTCAGCACCGGCTTCTTCAAGCTGCTTGAGAGCTTCTTCAGCTTCTGCTTTTTCAACGCCTTCTTTGATAGCTGCGGGAGCTTCGTCAACTTTAGCTTTAGCTTCTTTGAGGCCGAGACCGGTCAGAGCGCGAACAGCTTTGATAACTGCAATCTTGTTGCCGCCAGCGGACTTCAGGATTACGTCAAATTCAGTCTGCTCTTCACCTGCACCAGCATCGCCGCCAGCTGCGGGCATTGCTGCTACTGCTGCTACGGGAGCTGCAGCGGAAACGCCGAATTTGTCTTCAAGTTCTTTGATGAACTCGGAGAGTTCGAGAACAGTCATGTTGGCAATAAATTCAACTACCTGATCTTTGGTGATATCTGCCATGGAAATTTCCTCCTGGGAATATACTTTGATTTGCCTTGACTAGGCTGTTACGCAGCTTCTTTCTGATCTTTCAATGCAGTCAGAACGTTGAGGAAGCCACGGGGGACATTTGCGAGCAAGCTCACAAAGTTGGTAGGTACAGCATTCATTGTACCCAGAGTTTTGCCGAGGAGCTCTTCCTTGCTCGGAAGCTTGGAAAGCGCCTTCACGCCATCTTCGTCAAGATATTTGCCCTCAAGGGATGCGAAACGCATATCGAAAGTCTTGCTTTCTTTTGCGAAGTCAGCGACTGCCTTTGCTGCAGCAACAGGATCATCATATCCAGTTACAATAGCGCAGTTTTCCTTGAATCTGTCAGCCAGTACTTCATGATCAGTACCAGTAAAAGCCAACCGGGCCAGAGTGTTCTTGACTACTTGGCAATCGACACCGACATTACGCAGGTTAGCGCGGAGCTGAGTAAACTCTTCCACACCAAGACCTTTAAAGTCAGTAACGATGGCAATACTCGCCCTTTCAGCTTTTTCTTTAAGCTGCTCGATAATCTGGGCTTTTTCTTGCCTGTTCACCTTAACACTCCTAATGATTTGACCCGGAAAGCAAGTCAAAGTGTTGTCTAAGCAGGATATTAAGGGACCATCCCCCCTGCCGTCTTCGACTAAACTTCCCGTGTATTTATACATCAAGGGCCGTCCTTGCGGACGGCCTATGACGATTTAGGACTCAGAATACTTTCTTGCTGCCAGAGGATCAATTTTGAAACCTGGTCCCATGGTGGTAGCTACGGCAACTGCCTTCATGTAGGTACCTTTTGCGGAAGAAGGTTTCAATTTGTTCACTGCTTCCATCAGAGCTTTGAGGTTCTCAAGAAGCTTTTCAGCTCCAAAAGAAACTTTACCGATGGGCGCATGCAGAACACCGGCTTTATCAACCTTGAATTCTACACGTCCAGCTTTAAGTTCAGTTACAGCGTTAGCCACATCAAAAGTAACGGTGCCGGTCTTGGCGTTAGGCATCAGACCACGGGGTCCGAGTACACGGCCGATCTGACCGACTTTAGCCATCATGTCAGGAGTTGCGATAGCTTTATCGAAATCCAACCATCCGTCCTTGACTTTAGCAACTAGGTCGTCGCCGCCGACAAAGTCAGCGCCAGCTTCCTTGGCTTCCGCTTCTTTTTCCCCATTCACGAAGCAAGCAATTCTTACTTCTTTACCAAGACCGTTGGGCAGGGATACTGCACCGCGGATCATCTGGTCAGAGTATTTGGGGTCTACGCCGAGGTTGATGGCAACATCAACAGTCTCGTCGAATTTGGCATATGCCTTTTCTACAGCAGAAGCTACCGCCTGTTCAACGGTCAGACCGATCTGTTCGGTACCTTCTGTTGCTTTTCTATATTTTTTTCCGTGCTTAGGCATGATCTATTCCCCTTACCTATTCTGTGACTTCAATGCCCATACTGCGGGCTGTTCCCATGATGGATTTCATGGCAGCTTCAGTATCAGCAGCGGTCAGGTCGGGAGCTTTAAGCTCAGCAATTTCTTTAACCTGAGCTATGGTTACTTTACCGACCTTGTTCTTGTTAGGCTCGCCGGAACCTTTCTGCAGCTTTGCAGCCTTGAGCAGGAGGGTTGATGCCGGCGGAGTCTTGGTAATGAAGGAAAATGATCTGTCTTGGTAGACAGTGATGATCACCGGGATGATCATGCCCTTCTGATCCTGCGTTTTAGCGTTGAACGCCTTGCAGAATTCCATTATATTTACACCGTGCTGACCGAGTGCAGGACCGACCGGTGGGGACGGATTTGCAGCGCCAGCAGGTATCTGAAGCTTGATTTTGCCTATTTCTTTCTTGGCCATCGCTTTATGTCCTATATTAAATTCCAGTGAGGATACTCACTGTCGGAAATGAATATGCAGCAGTGCGGTCAGGACTACCCTTTGGTTACCTGAACGAAGTCAAGTTCCACCGGGGTCTGGCGGCCGAAAATGGAGACTGACACCCGAAGCTTGCCTTTATCGTAGTTGACATCTTCTACAACGCCGTTGAAACCGCTGAAAGGTCCATCGATGACCCTGACTTCATCGCCACGATCAAAGTTGAACTTGGGTCTCGGCTGTTCCTGACGGTCTTCCATCAGGCTCAGGATTTTGGCTGCTTCGCTGTCGCGCATTGGAGTCGGGCGGTTTTTGCCACCAATAAATCCGGTAACACGAGGGATAGACTGGATGAGATGCCATGACTCATCCTCCATGATCATTTTGATCATGACATAACCAGGATAAAATTTCCTGGTAGATGTTCTTTTTTCCCCTTTAACCAGCTCGACTACTTTTTCCGTGGGAACGACGACTTCTTCGATCAGTCCTTTGTCCTGACCAGTCCTCATCATCTCACGGACAGTCTGCTCAACCCGCTGTTCAAAACCTGAATAGGTATGAACAATGTACCAACGGGCCTTCCTTCCCTGAGGTTTTTCAGCGTCTGCGTTCATGGAGCTCTTTCCTTATTACGGGTTATTTAAGACAGGATTGTCTCAACAAGCTTGCTGAGACCCATGTCAACAACACCCAGAAACAGCGACATGACTACGACAAGGACCAAGACGGCGGTACAGGTCTGTATAGTCTCTTTCTGAGTAGGCCATACGACCTTCTTCATTTCGACCTTGGACTGCTCAAAGAATTCGGTGAACTGTTTAATTTTTCCACCGCTTACCTGAGATTCAGTCTTTGTCTGAACTCCCGCACCTTTATTTTTTTTCTTGGCCATATTGATTCCCATAAATGAAGTGGCAGGCCAGGAGGGATTCGAACCCCCAGCATTCGGTTTTGGAGACCGACGTTCTAGCCGTTGGAACTACTGGCCTGCTTATTTATAGAAACTACTTGGACTCTCTGTGAAGAGTATGCTTCTTATCAAAAGGGCAATACTTCTTCAGTTCGATACGACCAGTAGTATTCTTCTTGTTCTTCATCGTCGAATAGTTACGACGCTTACACTCGGTGCACTGCATCTGAACTTTGACACGCATGATGTCTTACTCCAGAATTTCGGTAACAACTCCTGCGCCTACGGTACGGCCACCTTCGCGAATAGCGAAGCGCAGACCCGGATCCATAGCGATGGGGTTGATCATTTCTACGTTGAAAGTTGCGTTATCACCAGGCATAACCATTTCAACGCCTTCTTCAAGAGTTACAACACCGGTGATGTCAGTTGTACGGAAGTAGAACTGAGGACGGTAACCGGAGAAGAAAGGAGTGTGGCGTCCACCTTCGTCTTTGGACAGAACATAAACTTCTGCTTTGAACTTAGTGTGGGGATTGATGGACTTAGGAGCTGCGAGAACCTGACCGCGCTCAACTTCATCACGCTTGGTACCACGAAGGAGAACACCAACGTTGTCACCAGCCTGACCCTGGTCGAGGAGTTTGCGGAACATTTCAACACCGGTACAGGTGGTCTTAACGGTCTCGCGGATACCCACGATTTCAACTTCTTCACCAACTTTGATGATACCGCGCTCTACACGACCGGTAACAACGGTACCACGACCGGAGATGGAGAAAACGTCTTCGATAGGCATAAGGAAAGGTTTATCGATGTCACGCTCAGGCTCTTCGATGTAGGAGTCACAAGCAGCAAGCAGGTCAAGGATGGGCTTTGCAGCTTCTTCGTCTGCGCTTTCGCATTCGAGAGCTTTAAGAGCGGAACCCTGGATAACGGGAAGGTCATCACCGGGGAATTCGTAGGAGGAGAGAAGTTCACGAACTTCCATTTCTACGAGTTCGAGGAGTTCTTCATCGTCAACCATGTCGCATTTGTTCAGGAATACAACGATTCCGGGAACACCAACCTGACGAGCGAGCAGGATGTGCTCACGAGTCTGAGGCATGGGACCGTCAGTAGCAGCAACAACGAGGATTGCGCCGTCCATCTGAGCAGCACCAGTGATCATGTTTTTGATGTAGTCAGCGTGACCGGGGCAGTCTACGTGAGCGTAGTGACGTGCGTCGGTTTCGTATTCTACGTGAGCGGTAGCAATGGTGATACCGCGTTCTTTTTCTTCGGGAGCCTTGTCAATTTCATCGAAAGCAACGTAAGAGCCGTTACCTGCGAGACCTGCAATCTTGGTGATAGCAGCGGTCAGAGTGGTTTTACCGTGGTCAATGTGACCGATGGTACCAATATTAACATGAGGCTTACCGCGTTCAAATTTAGCCTTACCCATGATAAATCCCCCTAATTTAAATAGAGTTTTTAATGATTTAAAGCGTCAAAGGTCATACAACACAAATGTATGGAGCCCACGACCGGACTTGAACCGGTGACCTCTTCCTTACCAAGGAAGTGCTCTACCGACTGAGCTACGTGGGCATCCTCTATTAAACGCGCAGGAATGGACTAGGGTAAGTTCATTATGGAGCGGGAAACGGGATTCGAACCCGCAACCCTCAGCTTGGAAGGCTGATGCTCTAGCCGTTGAGCTATTCCCGCACCCTATGTCCGTAGTTTAACAGCAGGCCTACCTGCCTCCTACAGCGCGAATATCTAAGTGGTGGTGGGGGGAGGATTCGAACCTCCGAAGGCGTTGCCGACAGATTTACAGTCTGTTCCCTTTGGCCACTCGGGAACCCCACCACTATATATTGTTGTCACTTTGCTGGAGCTGGCGATGGGACTTGAACCCGCAACCTGCTGATTACAAATCAGCTGCTCTACCAATTGAGCTACGCCAGCCCTCGTGAGCGAATCTTTCTACAAGCTCTGTTTTCAAATTGCAAGAACTTTTTTAATTTTTTTAAATCCGTTCTCGTCTTGAAAACTTCGTTGAACTCGTGATCCGCCGAAGCAACGAAGCGGGGTTTAAATGGAAATCGCCTTTCAAGTCAACACCTTTTTTGAACTTTTTTTAATTTTTCTGAAAATAACATGCTCTGAATCTGCTACAAACGCAGGCAGGCTTTGACTTTACAGACATTTGGACGTAATTGACTGCCCTCGGCCCTATAGGCCGACTTTTAGAATAAATACTATATTCTCAGGAATAACGACATGAAATCACTTCCAATAAGTCCAGATAAACCATGGCTGGCCCCACTGGCCGGCTACTCTGACTTACCCTTTCGCATGCTCTGCCGCAACCGCGGCTGTGCAGTGGCATGCACCGAAATGGTCAGCGTGAAAGGGCTAAAATACGACGGCAAAGGAACCAAAGCCCTGCTTGCTACCTGCCAGGAGGATGCGCCGCTGGTTGTTCAACTCTTCGGCGGGGAGCCGCAGGATTATTCCGATACTATGCCCCAACTGATTGATGAGGGCCACACTTTTTTTGATTTAAACTCAGGCTGTCCGGTAAAGAAAGTCCTCAAAACCGGAGGCGGTTCGGCTTTACATCTCGACCCTGACCGCCTTGTTGAAACGGCTGCGACGATGGTCAAAATAGCAGGCGAAGGACATGTCGGTGTTAAATTCCGGCTGGGCTTTATGAGTGGTGAAGATAATTACCTTGAAATCGCAAGGAGACTTGAAGATGTCGGTGTTGCGTGGCTGACTATGCACCCTCGCTATGCCAAACAGATGTTTTCAGGGAAAGCGGACTGGTCGAAATTGGCTGTTCTAAAACAAAATGTGTCCGTGCCTGTGATTGGCAGCGGTGACCTTTTTACAGCTGAAGACGCAATGGAATGTATAAGGCAAACAGGAATCGATGGGATTATGTTTGCCCGCGGAGCCCTGTATGATCCTGCTATTTTCGTCCGCTATCTAACCCTGCTTGACGATCCCAGATGCGATAGTCTTCCACCGTTCGATCTTGGAAAAACGATGGAAGAGCATATCATCAGTACCCGTGAATTCGACGGCAGCAAGCGTTCTTTCAGGAAAATCCGCTCCATTCTACCCCGGTACGCTAAAGGAATGGATGGAATCCGCGCTATCAGAACCAAGCTCACCTCCTGCGAGGACTGGGACGAGCTCATTGCTGCAGCACGTGAAGTTTCCACGCTAACCCGAGAGCGTTGCTAACCTATATTTTTTTTAAGCGATTGTTGACGATAACACTCTTTAAAGCATAATATAAATACTGAAATCAAACTGCTGAATCAGATTTAAACCGGAGATACACATGGCCCAGACCGATATTTTGCTCGAAGCGGGAACCAATGAACTTGAAATTGTTGAGTTCTGGCTTGAAGAAGAGCCTCGCGAAGAAGGCGAAGGCAACTATCGCGGCTTTTACGGTGTTAACGTAGCCAAAGTACTCGAAATAATAAGAATACCTGAGAGAATAACCAAACTTCCAAAGGTTGCGCACTCCGCAATCATGGGAACTTTCAACCTGCGGAATAAAGTAATTCCTCTTGTTGACCTGAGCCACTGGCTAAAAAAACCCAGAGTGGAAACAGAACCCCCTAAAGTAATTGTTACCGAATTTAATAACGTTTCCTCAGCATTCCTCGTTTCAGGTGTAACCAGAATTCACAGAATCAGCTGGGAAAAAGTCGAAGCGCCTTCCACTTATGTTTCCAGTCTTTCAGAAGATTCCATCACTGGTGTTGTAAAGTTTGAGGACCGTATTTCCCTCATTCTTGACCTTGAAAAAATTGTGGCTGAGTTGAATCCCGATCTCGGGCTTCGGCTTGATGATTCCATAGACTGGAACAACACTGCCGGATATAAGGCGATTATAGCCGACGACTCTACACTTATCAGGGAAATGCTTTTTGAAATGATGGTAAGGGCCAAATTCTCAGTCGAGATGGCCAATACAGGCCGTGACTGCTGGGAGAAACTACTGGCCATGAAAGCCAAATCAATTGAGGAAGGCAAGCCTATTACCGACTACATCAATGTTGTCATTTCAGACATTGAAATGCCGGTCATGGATGGGCACAACCTCACCGTCCGCATCAAAGCGGATGAAGTTCTTAAAGAACTGCCTGTAATCCTTTTCTCATCGATTATTACCGACAAACTTCGCCATAAAGGCATTTCAGTCGGTGCTGACGACCAGATATCTAAGCCGGAAGTAACCCAACTGGCACAGCGTGCAATTGCGTTGATCGAAAAATAAACATTCTGGAAATCATAATGGTTTCCCACTCCGTGACAAAAACAGATAAACGTACTGGACACTCTTTTAATCCGAGGGTCCAGTACGTTTTACTTATGTCTTTTTCCGTAGCCATCGGCATGGCAGCAGCAGGTGGAGCCTTCCTTTTCCGCTGGATGATTGAAAATTTTCAACATCTGTTCTGGTCCGGCGGTCCCTCTTTCCTCGATATGGCGGTAAGCTCACCTTGGTGGTTGACACTTTTACTGCCATGTGCGGGAGGGCTGGTGGCCGGTATTATTATTACCCGTTGGGCTCCTGAAGCCAAAGGCCCCGGAGTTCCTGAAGTAATCAAAGCAATTGCCGTTCGTGGCGGGGTTATCCGGCACCGTATAACCTTTCTCAAAGCGCTGGTGACCAGTCTGCTGATCGGCTGTGGAGCCTCAGTGGGACGAGAAGGTCCTGTCGTTCAAATCGGTGCATCTCTAGGCTCATCAGCTGCGCGACTCTTCCGGCTTGATCCATCCATGCTCCCGGTCTGCGTTGCTTCCGGTGCCGCGGCTGGAATTTCTGCAACTTTCAATGCCCCGCTCACCGGGACTCTTTTCGCCATCGAAATCCTGCTTCTGGATACGGAAATGTCCTACGTCAGCCACATCATCGTGGCTTCCGTAACAGCATCTGCACTCTCAAAATTATTTTGGGGAGACTTTCCCACTTTTGAAGCTCCAAAATTTATTTTCAATAATTTCAGCGAACTAATAATTTTCTTTCTTCTTGGAATACTTGCCGGACTGGTCTCAATCGCTTTTGTAAACATGATCCGCCTTTCCGAAAAAGCATTCGACAGCATACCTATCCCGGAATGGATCAAACCCGGTCTTGGCGGCCTGATCCTCGGAGCCATGGCACTTAAAATTCCAGCCATTCTCGGCGTGGGGTACGAAGCTGTCAACATGGGACTGACTGGAGTTCTTCCGCTTGATATAGCTATACTTCTTCTGGGAGCCAAGCTAGTTGCCACTTCCCTGTGTATAGGATCAGGCATGAGCGGTGGTATTTTTGCTCCTTCTCTGGTTCTGGGTGCCGCGCTGGGGATATCGGTCAGCTCGACGATCAATATGTTTTTTCCCGAGCTGGCCCTCACACATGGACAATACGCACTAGTAGGAATGGGGACAGTCGTCGCCGGGACAACCCTTGCACCGATTACCGCAGTTTTAACAGTTTTCGAGCTCACCTATTCATATAAAATAATTCTGCCCATGATGGTCGGCTGCATAACGAGTGCACTAGTAGTGCGCATACTCAATGGCTATTCCGTGTACGAAGCCAAGTTGTTACGGCAAGGAATTAATATACTTCGCGGTCATGATGAATCTGTCATGGTCAATATTCCCCTAAAAGAGGTAATGGAAACTGAATTTGACTATCTGCACACCACAGACAGCCTTACAAAAGCTGCCGAGATGGTCCTTAATTCTGAATTTCCCCATTTTCCGGTGTTGGATGATGAAAATAAACTTGCCGGGATTCTGACTTTGCACGACATGCGGGATTTTTTGAAAACTACGCTGGACTTAAAAAGCGGTACTGAAATTGTGGACACACTGATGGTTCGCACGATCGTGTCTCTGCCTGCTGATTCCAATTTAAAAGAGGCTATTCTAAAATTTGAAAGGACCGGTGTTTCATTCTTACCGCTTATGAATAAAGACAACAGCGTTGCAGGAATCATTAAATCCAAAGAAGCCATGAAAATATTCCGCGATAGACGATATAAAAATAAAATTCTATCAGCCGCTATTTAATAATATAAAAAATTACGACCTAACATATTCAAGAATGAGGATACGCCCCCTGCGGCTACCGTCCTTGTAGAAATAACCTGCAATATAATTATAACCTGTGCGGCAAAGTGGGTCAGGAGTATGAGTTCCTGCTATTTTTTCAAAGCCTGAATTAAGATAAACAAAGATTTCACTGTCACTATGGTCGCTTCCGACAGCAGAATTAACAAGTTTTATCCCCAGCGGATCAGCCGCTCTTCCCGATAATCTCTTCGAGAGCTGTTTTCCGGAAGCGCTAAGGATATACGCCGAAACAATTTTGGAATTTTTCTTAATTAATTCTTCGAGAATCCGGTTCATCTCACCATCTTCTTCCTGCTGCAATCTCGTCATCGTACTTTTCAAAAGTAGATGGATATCCCGAAAAACTTCCTGCAACAACTGGATATTTTTTTTACTACGGTCCTTAAGCGCAGCGCTTACCCGGCTAACCCTATCACCGAAAGAATCCTTTTCACCACTACCTGTAGAGCTATCAGCATAAAAAAAACCTTGTTGCAAACTGAAACCGGCCTGAGCAAAAACCACAGCCTCTTCTTCACTCTCAACACCCTTAGCCACGGGTATTATGCCCCTGCGAATAAGACTAGCAGCAAAAGCTGCCAGTTCCCCCTTAGCTTCAGCCACACCGCCAATATTTGCATAAATTTTTGAATCTAATTTCACAAAATCAGGTTTGACGCGCGTCAGAATCTTCGCACATTCAGTAGATCCATCAACATTATCTACGGACACTTTGTAACCTTGTTCATGAGCAATTCGAAGCAGATTAAAAGGAATCTCCTTGCTGAGCTGCTCAACATCCAACTCCAAAGTTATCATATTTGGAGAGTATCCATATGATGCCACAAGCTGGTGGGGACTGATTATTTGAGACTCGTCACGGCTATATATATTTGAATTGATATTTAAAAAAAGTATTATGTCCCTATATTTGTCGTATAAAGGTTTGTATGCTTCCAGACTTTTGCCGAGGCAGACTTCCTCCACTTTAAGTTGAGCCTTAATAGGTAAAGCGGAATTGAATAAGCAGGCCGGCCCGACAGAAGGTTCTCCTTTTTCATCTACACCACGGGCAAGGGCCTCAAAGCCTATTACAGTCTTAGATAACAGCGAAACTACCGGCTGGAAATAAATAGTGATGCCATCTTCAATAACAACCCTGCTGATGGCTGTGATACAATTTTTTATATCGATATCCATGCTGCTCTCCATTTATTTTAATTAAGCCTAGCATCTTTTATATTAAATTCATATTTACAAAAAAAAGGACTGTGGAAAACCACAGTCCTTTTAATTAGCATACAGCTTGTCAAAGCTGACCACTTTCATCTGCAAAATTCTATTTAACAGATTCTGGGAAGTTGCTCCCCTTCTAGCATGTTCAGTAACCTGCGTCCTCCAAGCGGAGTGACAAGAATGACTTTGCCGGGATTAGATTCTGTGATGGTTCCCACCTGGCAGGCATTTCTGCCAAGCTCGTCAGCACGCATAATTTCGAGGGCCTTTTCTGCATACTCCTGAGGCAGGATACACAGGAACTTACCTTCATTAGCCAGATAAAGCGGGTCAAGACCGAGAAAGGAACAACCTCCGGCTACCTCAGGGAGTACCGGAATCGTGGATTCTTCCAGCTCGCAACAGACATTTGAAGAAACGGTAATCTCATTGAGCGTAGTTGCCAGCCCCCCACGAGTGGGGTCACGCAGGACATGAATGTCGGGAATTTCCTGTACCAGCTTAACCAGCAGATGATTCAAGGCCGCACTGTCGCTCTGCACATTGGATTCAAGCGATAATCCTTCACGGGTTCCAAGAATGGTCAATCCGTGATCGCCCATAGTTCCGCTAACCAGCACAGCATCCCCTACAGCGGCTCGATCTCCGCTGGGAGCGGGGTCAGCAATAATTTCACCGACTCCGGTAGTATTAATAAAAATTTTATCCACCATCCCCTTGGGAACAACCTTTGTATCGCCGGTAACAATATTGACACCAGCGTGTCTGCAAGCCTCCCCCATAGATTTAACGATTCTTTCCAAATCATCCATGGGCAGACCTTCTTCAATAATATAGGCACAGGTCAGGTACCGGGGAATAGCTCCGAGCATGGCAACGTCATTCACCGTACCGTGCACTGCCAGTGATCCGATATCCCCACCGGGAAAAAAGATTGGATCAACGGTAAAGCTGTCCGTGCTCATGGAAATCCTGCCGTTAAGATTCAAGGTGGCGGCATCATTGAGCCTGTCCAATTCATCGTTTGCAAAATGCTTGAGAAAAAGTTCGGAAATCAGCCTCTGGGAGGCTCTTCCGCCGGAACCGTAATCAAGTAAAACTTTATCTGAGGACATATTAATCTACTTTATATTTGAAGTAAGCGGCGCAACTGCCTTCAGTTGAAACCATACAGGGCCCTACCGGCTTGGCAGGAGTACAGGCCTTTCCAAATAAGGGACAGTCCTCTGGGGACATCTTCCCTTTAAGGACTTCGCCACACTTACACCCCGGTAGCGCTGGGCATTCGCCAATATTGAGATTGAAAATTTTCTTGGCATCATATTGTTCAAACTCTTTGCGGAACTCCAAACCACTGTTCGGAATCTTCCCTATTCCCCGCCAAAGAGCATCCGATTCTTCAAAAACCTGATACATAACTTCAACCGCTTTAGGATTTCCGTTCTCCGAAACACCGCGCACGTACTGGTTTTCCACCTTAGGATGATCCAATTTAGAAGAGCGAACCATCATCAGAAGTGCCTGCAGGATGTCCACAGGATCGAACCCGGTGACAACAGCGGGCTTGTCGTATTTTTCCCCAATAAAATCATAGGGGTGGATACCGATTACAGTGGAAACGTGACCGGGCAGGATGAAACCGTCAATACGGGTTTCCGGGTCGGAAATAAGAATATCAAGCGCAGGCGGAACCAGTTTATGGAAAGAAAGGACTTTAAAATTATCCAGCCCCTGCTGCTGGGCCATCAATACCGTCGCGGCAATGGTCGGAGCAGTGGTTTCAAAACCAACTCCCAAAAAAACAACGGTGCTTTCTGGATTCTTGCGTGCCAGGTCAAGCGCATCAAAAGGTGAGTATATTATTTCAACACGCGCACCGTCAGCCTGCGCATTCTTCAGACAATGCCCCCTATCTCCCGGAACCTTGATCAGATCACCGAATGTAGCAACGATTACACCGTCTTTTCCAGCCAGATCAAGAAATGCGTTGACCTCTGATTCATGAGTAACGCAAACAGGGCACCCAGGACCGCTGAGGTGGATGACTTCATCAGGTAAAACAGAATGCAGCCCACTGCGAAAAATTGAAACAGTATGCGTTCCGCAGACTTCCATGAACCTGATCTCCCCTTCCAGCTCATCCCGCAAACGCGCCAGAAGATCTTTACATATTTTCGGATCATTAAATTTATCCAAAATCTCAAGCGACAAGGAACACCCCCAAAGTTAGCTTTTCCTAAAGCATATCCATGCCTGAACACTACCATCTGAAAATTCCGGTTATCGGACCTTTTACCGGAATTACTATCGGCACAGGACTTAAGGATATCGCTACGTAACAGATATAACTTTATAATTCATAAACCTTTTTGTTCTCATTATACCCATTCCTGTTCAGTAACAACCCCGCTGCCCCTAAAATTTATGGCGAAAAAAAAGGCTCCCCCTTTCCGGGAGAACCTTAACAATAAACCTCAAAATTACAGATGTGCTTATTTAAGGCAACGTCCTATAACCTCATTAAATTCAGCCTTGTCTATGGGCTTAGTCATAAAATATGTCGCACCGAGAGCCAGCAGATTCGATATATCTGAAACTCCCACCACCGCGGACATAATTACTATAGGCATATCCATAAACTGGGAATCCCCTCGCAATGTCTGAACCAGCTGGCGACCATCCATTTCCGGCATCATGATATCTGTTACCAGAACATCAAAATGGTTTTCGGCCTTCAAGGTTTCATAAGCATGCCTTCCATGAGGGCTTACAAAAGGGATATGACCCAAATCCTCTACAAACCTTGCGGCCAGCTTCTGAGAAATTTTATCATCTTCAGCTATCAGTATTTTATACATGACTCCCTCTTAAATCTTTCTTTGGCACTTATTTCTGACTAAGCCAAACCTGAAACATTTGTAAAGGGCTATTAACAGGATACGGGGGCATATTCTTTTCAAAATCTATGGACCTGTCTTTTTGAATATTGTAATTTACGTATATAAAAACATAAAACCACTTAATTTTTTATCAGGAGCCTTCCTCATGGATGATACAAACATCCTGCTCGAAACCGGAACAAACGAGCTAGAAATACTGGAATTTTATATTGACCTGCCTGAATCCGAAGATGGCCCCGAAGAGCGCTGTCATTTCGGAGTGAACGTCGCCAAGGTAATGCAGGTGATCGAAAGTCCGGAACTGGAACATCCTGAATCAGCCGAACATCCCTGTTTTATGGGAACCATTCCATTGAGGCACCATATTCTCCCTGTGCTCGATCTGGCTGTATGGCTCGGTTTGGAACGGAAGAAACAGAAATATGATATTGTTATTGTCACCGAATTCAGCCAGACGGTTTCCGGTTTTCAGGTCAGCGGTGTGACTGAAATCCACCGGGTAGGGTGGCAGCAGGTTCTTTCCCCTGACAAATTTATGAGCAGTTTTGATGACAGCTGTATTGTCGGTATTGTTGAGCGTGAAGATAGATTTATCCAGCTGCTTGACCTTGAATCGATTCTTGCGGATCTTGATCCTGGGCGCGGTGGTAATCTGGATGCACCTTCCGCGGTTGCAACAGAAGCATACAATGCTCTTGTCTGCGACGACTCTCCCACTATCAGGGCCATGCTCGAAAAAAGTCTCGATCAGGCAAATTTCAGACACACCATTGTTCATAACGGCCAAGAAGCGCAAAACACGCTAAAAAATATCAAACTGGTAGCTAAACAAGAAAAAAGACCGGTCAAAGATTATGTCGAGATAATCATTTCTGATATCGAAATGCCTCTGATGGACGGATTCAGCCTTACCAAATGGATACGTGAAGATCCTGATCTGAAGGACCTGCCTATTATCCTCTATTCGTCTATCATCACCAATGAACTCCGGCATAAAGGCGAGTCTGTAGGAGCCAATGAACAGATTTCCAAACCGGATCTGCATTTACTCCCTGAAAAGGCCATTCGTTTGATAGAGAGCAGAAAATAACTCTGCCTCATATTATCTCACCCCGCATAATAAAACTAAAACGGCCTGCAACTGTAGGCCGTTTTTTCTTGCATCAATCCAAAAGCAACAATAACGTTGATCTGTAAACAAGAATTGGAAACAATCCATGCATGGAGACAACTATGGAAGATGTAAGAGTATATGGAGACGTTAAAGGTCTGTCCGAAGAGGATTTCGAAGACCTTAAGCATGGGCTGCCATTTGAAAAAATAGTCTATAAAGATATGGTACTGAATGTTGACTATGAAGGTCATTATATCGATATTGATGATTTCCTTGATGAAATGGTCAAACGATTACCTCCTGAAGGTTGGGCGAAAGTTGATTACATTGACCACATAGACTGGAAACTTACCCGCTACGAAATCGAGAACAACAAAATGACCTCACGCGAAGTCAATGTAGACGCGGTTCTGGAGCCGACCAAAAACGAAGCAGGTCAAAGATAATTTCTAGCGAAACTCCCGCAATTATCTCCGTTGATCCACGCACAGATATTTTATCTGCAACCTACCACTTCATTTAAAAACCTGTAAAAAAGCCCGCCTATTATCCAACAGGCGGGCTTAAATTTTGATCTTATTGAAAACTAATAATTTATGATACGGACTTCAGTTGCTTTCGGGGCGGAGTCTTCATCTACGATTTCGAAAACAACTTTTTCGCCTACATTAAGAGTTTTGAATCCGTCGCGAAGCACTTCGGAGTAATGGACATAGATATCCCTTCCCGCCTCATCTTCGATAAAGCCGAATCCTTTGATATCATTGAACCAGCTGACAACTCCTTTTAAACTCATAAAAATCCTCATCAGTGGGATCAAGACTGAAAGCAGTTACAAGTGGTCATTTCATGCGGAATGTTATCCGACCCCGGGTCAGATCGTATGGCGACAACTCCACCTTGACCCGATCCCCCGGCAAGATACGGATATAATGTTTCCGCATTTTTCCGGAAATATGCCCCAAAATAACATGCCCATTCTCAAGCTCAACTTTGAACATGGCATTAGGCAATGCTTCCTGGACTACACCTTCTACTTCGATACCTTCTTCTTTAGCCACGGTTTCCTCCATCGCCACTAACAGCTGACGGGAAATGGATTAGCAGTTAACCCGCTATAACTTTTTTACTAATTTACGGATATTAATGCAATCACTAAACAAGAGAGCTGACAAGGTTAATATTTCAACGAATGTCCCAAGCGATCAATCGCGTTAAGAATCTCTTCCACGAGATCACTAAGCGAACTTCGGTTCACCGCACTGGAAGGAATACCCTGCGGATAGGTGTTGCGCATGATTTCACGTTGTTCATCATCAACTTTATCCCACTTATTGAGGACAAGGATGGTAACAACATCTTTCAGATTCATATCAGCGACAATATTATTAACCGCGTCAATCTGCTCACTAACTTCAGGATGCGAAGAATCGCAGACGTGCAGAAGAACATCAGCAGCCTCTAACTCTTCCAGAGTTGCCCGAAATGCCTCTTTGAGTTCAACCGGCAGCTGCCTGATAAATCCTACAGTATCGGTCAAAATCAATTCCTGATCACGGGGAAAACGGATACGCCTACTGGTCGGGTCGAGAGTAGCGAAAAGTTTATCTTCGGCAAGAACACCACTGTTGGTAAGTGTATTAAGCAAAGTGGATTTGCCTGCGTTGGTATAACCTACCAGCGAAACAACCGGAACTCCCGCCCTTGCCCGACGCTCACGAGTAAAGCCGCGCTGACGGCTGACCTTCTTGAGTTCATTCCCCAGCTTGGTCAGCTTGTCTTTAATGCGTCGCCGGTCAATCTCGAGTTTGGTTTCACCCGGACCACGGCCACCAATACCACCCATAAGCCTGGACATTGCACGGTTTTTACCGACAAGACGGGGCATGGTATATTTCAGCTGCGCCATTTCAACCTGCAATTTACCAGCGCGGGTTGTAGCATGCTGAGCAAAAATATCGAGAATAAGCTGGGTACGATCAAGAATTTTACGCTCTGTGAGCTTGGCAAGGTTACGCATCTGGGCGGCAGAAAGTTCCTGATCGAAAAGAATAACTTCCGCATCAGCCTGCAGCGCGATGACTTCCAGCTCCGCAAGCTTACCCTTACCCATAATAAATTTCGGGTTTAGTTTGCGGATACGCTGCACCAGCCGTCCTTCCACTTTCAGACCAGCGGTATCAGCAAGATCCTCTAGCTCAGCAAGTGAACGTTCCTGCACAGATTTGGGGTCCTGCGAAACACTTACGACAATAGCTCGCTCACGTTTATCCGTAGTATCGCGAGTACGGTCCGCGCGGCGGAATTCCTCTTCGAGGGCCTTGATTTGAGCCGGAAGGTCCATGTCCGCACGATCCCAGCGTACCGGAGGCAATTGTTCATATGGTTTCTCTGTCGCTCCGGGGGGAAGCAGATATGCATACTGGACGAAGTCGGGTTCTCCGTGCGGATCAGAGGCCACAACGGTAATACTGTCCAGACGCAGGAAAACCATATCCATGAGGTCTTCCTCGGACAGATTCTCACCGGAAATATGAGTGTGAAGAAGCCGTAAACCGCGCAAACGACCTTCTGACTGGCGGGCCCTTGGCAATTCGGGGATGTAGATAGATCCCGGATCACCAACCAGAATCATTTCAGGTTTGCCCTGCCTGTCAATCAGCAGACCTATCTGGCGCCCGATTTCATGACTGAGAAGAGAAAGCTCGCGGGCCTGCTCATTAGTGAACCCGTTCGGGTCATTGTAACGGCGGTCCGCAAGACGGTTGATGCGTTTCAACTCACTGGGTTTAAGGCCCTGAGTGTTTCCTTTGGCTTTAAGAGCTATGGTAGTTCTCCAATTATTGCAGTTAAATAAAGGGAAAACGTCATTTCTATGACGAATTCCCTTTGAAAACTAAGCGTCGTGATCTGCCAAATATTTGGCAATCATGGAATCATATTCAGAGACAAGCGCAAAAGTTTCCGCAGCCAGATCTTTTCTGAGTGCGAGAGAAACTTTGCCGTCATTCTTTTTCATGTCTTCGAGAATACGGGGATAATGCACCGGACTGGGGACAACCAGAACAGAGTGAAAATTCTTGGCCGAAGCGCGCAGCATGGTCGGACCGCCGATGTCGATCTGCTCGACAGCATTCTTAAGGTCCTGCCCTTCGCTTACTGCCTTGGCAAAATTGTACAGGTTAACGCAAACCATATCGATCGTCTCAATGTTGTGTTCATCAAGAGTCGACAGGTGTTCCGGGTTATCTTTATCCGCGAGGATTCCCCCATGCACACTGGGGTGCAGGGTCTTCACGCGACCGCCCATGATTTCAGGGAAGCCGGTAACATCACTCACAGACTTGACCTCAAGGCCGGCATCAAGAAGCATTTTTCTTGTGCCGCCGGTGCTGATCAATTCCACACCGAAGCCAGCTAATTCAGCCGCAAATTCAGCCAGCCCGGATTTATCAGTAACACTGAGCACTCCACGCTTTATAGGCAACATATCCATAACACATCTCCAGATTTTGGTTTTTGTGGAGTTGTGCCGGATTTATGCACTAAAGGCAAGTTCCGAGCCTATCTTTTCCTACCGGTAGCTGGTCCCCGTCCCCGAACCACACGAACAGGGACGGGACCAACCGGGAGGGGAGTCGGCTATATTTAAAGGATCTGTATGAGCTAAATCTGGCCCAGCAGTTCCTTAGCCGCTTCATTTGCGGGATCCTTTTCGAGGATCATTTCAAGCTGTTCGACAGCCCTGTCCTTTTCTCCCATGCAGACATAAAGGCCTGCGAGGGAATAACGGACTTCGTGCTTATCGGGATCAACTTCAAGATACTTCTCGAGGTAAGGGATAGCATCAGCCATCTTCTCTGCCTCGTGACCGATCCTGATGATACCGAACAGCGCAACCATATTGCTGATATTGCTGTCGAGAGCCCGAGAAAAGTTTTCAAAGGCTTCTTCCTGACGGGAAGTTTCCATTTGGATGAGACCCATTCCGGCAAAGCTTTTATCAGTTGCTTCTACTGAATGAGCTTTCTCGTAAAGGGACATGGCTGTATCATACTCACCACGCTGGATTGCGATAGTGGCAAGACCGATATAAGGGTCAGGATGCACACCGTTAGATCCGGCAGCCTTCTTGTAGTAATCTTCAGCCTTATCCAGTTCACCCATGAACAGATAACACTCACCGAGTTCCTTGTTAATTTCGTAATCTAAATGGCTCATAATTCCCCTCCGGAAATTTTATTTACCGCCGGACGATCCAAAGCGGCAGTTTTTGCGACCCCTGAGAGTCTGCACGAACTAATGCATACCCTGTGCCAAAACAAACAACACCACTCCTACATTATATAAGTAGGTGTAAATTAAACCGCCTGATTTCCGACACTTCATCGCCAGCAAGCACATAAGCCATAAATAAACACATAGTTATCAGCATCTTACAAGAATGGAACGTCTCTTGCTTAAACCAAGTCACAAAACAACTACCAAGTTTTCCCAGTCCAGAAGGACACCGGGAATTTTTTGCAGGAGGATATAAAAATGAAAGGACTTTTCGAAAACAACATAGAGTTGACAGGCAAAGTGCTCGACATGAGACTCCAACGTCAAAACCTTGTCTCCTCCAACCTGGCTAACGTTAACACCCCCGGCTACAAAGAGAAGAGACTGGAATTCGAAGAAGACCTTCAGAAAGCCATGGGACTCGATGCCAAGGGAAAGATGACCAAAACCAGCAAGATGCACATCCCAACAGCATTCGACGCAGACAAATTCGAAGGCGACGTTATATCCAAATTCGAACCCAGAATCATCCACGGTGAAAATCGTGTTGATATGGATAAAGAAATGGTCGCCATGGCTAAGAACACCATGTACTACAATGCCCTTTCTCAGGTTATTGGGAAAAATTTTCAGGGTATGAATAAAGTGATTCAGAGCGGAGCAAGATAATGGATTTCTTTACAGCACTTGATATCGGAGCTTCAGGACTGAAGGCTCAACGTGAGTACCTGAACGTAGTGTCCATGAACATGGCTAACGCTAGGACTACACGGACAGCCGAAGGCGGACCCTACCGCCGCAAAAGTGTTTCCATGGAGTCCAGCCCTGTTCTCTCCCCTTTCGAAACTGCAATGAACCAACAGCTCAACCAGCAGCTGAGGGGCGTAACAGTCAGAGGTATTGTCTCCGACACCCGTCCATTCAAAGAAGTGTACGAGCCCAACCACCCGGATGCAAATGAAAAAGGAATAGTAAAATATCCGGACATCAACGTGGTTGAAGAAATGGTTAACATGATCACTATCAGCAGGTCCTACGAAGCCAACGCGCAAGCAGTTGACTCTGCCAAAAAAATGTTCAACCGCGCACTCAGAATAGGAAATGGTTCGTAATCGCCTAGCGTTTAGAATCGACAATTTTTCGACTATTGTAAAAGGAGCAAAATCATGGCCATCAGAAACGTAGCAATGCAGGCATACACCAATGCCATCCAGAATCAGCAGAAGTTTGACAAAAAGTTCGACAAGACAATGGACCTCAACAAAACTGAGCCGAACTCTTTTTCAAACACACTAACCGACTCCATCAAAAATGTTAACGAACTCCAAGGCCAGAAAAAGGCCATGATCGAAGAATTTGCCTCCGGTAAAAGCCAAAACGTACATGAATTGATGATCTCTTTACAAAAAGCAAGCGTCGCGATGACCATGACCAGTACAGTTCGCAGCAAAGTAATGAGTGCATATCAAGAAGTAATGAAAATGCCTTTCTAAGTCTGACAGCCACGCTCCTTTACCTGTCATACTGATTACATTTGTCACGGGACTCCTTTTGCGGAGTTCCCGTGACAGCTTTTATATCTTTCCATCCCAATAGACATTTTTTTGTCAAAGACACTCTCCAAGCTTAACTCCTCGTCTCAAAATACCAACTAAGATTCTGTATTTAAAGTGTTTTTATTAATAGGCACGTAAAATGCTTATATAAATAAAAAATCGTCAGGAGTTAAAGTATGCCAAATTTCATCGCTGAATATCTGAGTAAATTCCAGAATTTCTGGTCTGATCGCACTGTTTCACAGAGGATCATGATCGGGGGGCTGGCAGCCACAGTGGTTATCGCCTTCATTCTTATGGTTTTCTGGCTCAACCAGACTGAATACCGTGTTCTCTACACCAAGCTTTACGCAGAAGACGCATCACGCGTTGTATCCATTCTGCAGTCCACTAAAGAACCCTACAAGATTCAGGATAACGGTTCCACCATTCTGGTTCCCGCGGACAAGGTATATGACCTGCGCCTGAAAATTGCCGGAGAAGGAGCTCTTCACGGTCAGGGGATCGGTTATGAAATTTTCGATGAGGTACAGATCGGTCAAACAGACTTCATCCAGCGAATCAACTACCAGCGAGCCCTGCAGGGAGAACTGGCACGGACAATCACCGAATTTCCGCAGGTTGAACGCGCCCGCGTACACCTGGTGCTCCCCGCCAAGTCTCTTTTTATTGAAGAGCAGGTTGACCCTTCCGCTTCTGTAGTACTTAAACTCCGTGACGGCGAAAAACTTTCCGACAAACAAATTAAAGGTGTTTTGAACCTTGTTGTTATGTCCGTTGAAGGATTGAAACCCGCACACGTGACCATTACCGACATGCGCGGCCAGGTTCTCTACCAGCCGGAAGATGATGGTGGACTGGGTTTGAATATCACCAATAGTCAACTCGAATATAAATCCGGACTCGAGTCAAAAATTGAACAGCGCATCCAGCGCCTGCTCATGCCCATCGTAGGCCCGGACAAAGTTATAGCCAAGGTCAACGCCGATCTCGATTTCAGACAGCGCACCATCAAAAAAGAAGCATTTGACCCTGACAGTCAGGTTGCACGCTCCGAACAGACCAGCGAAGAAACTACACGCGGAACAGCAAACGTGGATGGTGGCGTACCTGAAGCAAACTTCAGGGGTGACGGATTTACCGGAACCGCCACAACTCAGGACTCTTCGCGTGAAACCCGTACAACCAACTATGAAATCAACAAAGAAGAACAGCAGATTATCGTTCCGGTCGGTGAACTCAAACGTCTCAGCGTAGCAGTCATTGTAGACGGTACTTATGTAAAAGATCCTGAAACCGGTGAAATGGTTTACACTCCCCGCTCTGAAGAAGAAATGCAGCGTATCCGGGAACTGGTAAGCTCCGCAGTAGGTTATGACGAAGTACGCGGCGACATCGTAGAGGTTTCCAACATGTCCTTCGGCATACAGGATATGTTCGGCGACGAAGGCCTCATGCGAACCATGCTTGAATACGCACAGCGCCTCGGTAAGCCTTTCCTTAACGGCCTGCTCATCTTCCTCTTCCTGATTCTGGTAGTACGCCCGGTAGTAATGGCACTGATCAAGCCCCGTGTATCTGAAGAAGAGATTGACGAGGTTGCCGGACTGCCTGAAGCTGGAGATAGACTCGCAATTGATGAAAGTGATCTTGACGAAGAGGCTCTTGATACGGCACGTAGACTGGAGAACGCCAAGGCTCAGGCTCTGCAACTTTCGGAAAAGAATATGGATCAGGCTGTGCAGGTGCTGAAGAGCTGGCTGAAGCAGGAGGCAGCTTAAATTGTCTACGCCGTTCACCGGTAATCAAAAAACAGCGATTATACTTCTTGCCCTTGGGGACAAGTTTACCGCTGAAGCCTTTAAACGCATGAATCGTCAAGAAATTGCCGACGTGTCAAAAGCCATGCTGGAAATGGATTCAGTACCTAAAGAACAGGTTTTGGAAGTACTAAAAGAGTTCAACGAAACTCTGGCATACGGAGCTGAACTCCTCATGGGCGGCGCTGATCAGGTCAAGAGACTGCTCAGCAAATCCCTTGACGAAGAAACCGCAAAATACATTCTGGACAAGCTCGACCTGGAAAGCGGCCCCGCTCCTTTTCAGGAACTCCAGAACGTCAGTCCCAAGATTCTGGCACAGATTCTCAGGAACGAGCACCCGCAGACACTGGCCCTCATCATCGGCCACCTGCACCCGGATCAGGCAGCGGATCTTATATCCAATCTGCCCGGCGGCGTGAGAGCAGAAGTGCTTATGAGGCTTGCCAAACTGGAGGCTGTTGCGGAAGAAATGCTCATGGAAGTTGATAGAGTGCTGCAAAGCCAGCTCATCGCCATGGGTGGTAAAGAAGGTAAGAAAGTGGGCGGCGTACCCGCAGTAGCGGAAATCCTCAACGCCGTAGACCGCTCAACAGAAGAGGAAGTTCTTTCAGAGATCGAGGAAGAGTCCAACCAGATGGCCGAAGAGATCAGGAACCTCATGTTCGTCTTCGAAGACATCAAGGGACTGGACGACCGCGCTATCCGTGAATTGCTTAAGGAAGTTTCTAATGAAGAACTCACGACAGCACTCAAGGGTGCCTCCGACGATTTACAGGAACTCTTCTTCAAGAACATGTCAGAACGCGCTTCCAACATGATTCGCGAAGACCTCGAAATCATGGGGCCTGTAAAACTTTCCGACGTGGAAGGTGCGCAGCAGAACATTGTAAAGAGCATCCGCCGCCTTGAAGATGAAGGCCGGATTATGATCAGCAGAGGTTCAGGAGATGTCTTTGTCTAATACTGAAGACAAAAAGTTCTACACCGGTAGAGTCATTATGGGTCTTGATTCCAATAACAAGACCCAGGAAATGACAATACAGGAAATGGAAGGCAAAAAAAAGCCGACCTGGGACGAAGACACTGACCGCGAATATTATGAGCGGGTCAAAGCAAAAGCTCAGAGCATGGCCAGGGAAATCATTGCCAAGGCCATGTCTGAAGCCGAAACCATTAAAGCAAATGCGCAGGCCGAGGGTTATGCTTCCGGACAGCAGAAGGCGGCAAAGGAAACCGAACAGAATATGATCGGTTTCAGTCAGAATTTAAACCAGATACTGCATGGTATTCAGGAAAGTTCTTACAATGTGCTGATGTCCCAATCCGCTGACGCGATATCTCTGGTCTTTATGGTCATTGAGAAAACTCTGGCTGTCGAAATGGAAAGCCGCAGACAGGAAATTCTTGCAGCCTTGCTGGATGAAGCCCTGAACCGCATTGATTCTCAGACACAGCTGATTATCAAAGTCTCCCCGGCAGATGCCGACATCATCGGCCCTCTGCTGGTACAGGCGCAATCAGAGCATCCTGACCTCGCCAAATGGCGTATTAAATCTGATCCATCCATAGAAAACGGCGGAATAATTGTCGAGGCAACCGATGCCATGATCGACAATACCGTCACCTCCCGCTGGGAAGGTGTTCAGGAAATCATCGGACAGCTTACCCCCGGAACTGGAGAATAAAATGGCCGATATGAAGGATTGCACCCGGCTGCTTTCCGCGTTAGATCCCTGCCGCAGCTATGGCCGGGTCAGCAAGGTTGTCGGCCTTATTGCCGAAGGAAAAGGTATCAAGGCTCCGCTTGGTTCTGTATGTCATCTGATGCCTGAAGCAGCTGAAGAACCAATCGCCGCTGAGGTTGTAGGCTTTAAAGACGGAGCCTGTCTGTTTATGCCTTATGGGGAAATGCACGGCATCAGCCCCGGCAGCCTGATCAAAAACTCCAGCACTCCCCCTAAGGTTCCTGTCGGGATGGCCTTGCTTGGACGTGCTGTTGACGCTTTCGGGGAACCTATCGACGGTAAAGGACCCATCATTCCTGAAAGTTACAACGCCCTTCACCGCGATCCGCCAAACCCTCTTGAACGTCCGCGCATTAATGAGCCTCTCGATGTCGGAGTAAAAGCGATCAATGGTGTGCTTACTATTGGCAAAGGTCAGCGTATGGGTATCATGGCCGGTTCCGGTGTCGGTAAATCGACACTGCTATCCATGATGGCCCGCTATACCGTAGCCGATATTAACGTGATCGCCCTGATTGGAGAACGTGGCCGTGAGGTTGTGGAATTTATTGAACGCGACCTCGGCCCTGAGGGACTGGCCAGGTCCGTACTGGTCATAGCCACTTCAGACAAAAGTCCGCTTATCCGTATGCGTGCAGCCTACACCGCTACAGCTATTGCCGAATATTTCCGTGATTTGAATAAAGATGTCCTGCTGATGATGGACTCGGTAACCCGTTTTGCCATGGCCGGTCGTGAAGTAGGTCTTGCGGCAGGAGAACCTCCGACCCGTGGCGGTTACACACCGTCAGTTTTTGCCCAGTTACCAAAGCTTCTGGAAAGGGCCGGAAAAAACCAGCACGGCTCCATCACCGGTATCTATACCGTACTTGTAGACGGTGACGACTTCACCGAACCTATTGCCGATGCCGTGCGTTCAATTCTTGACGGCCACATTGTGCTGACCCGTGATCTTGCTGACCAGGGCCATTACCCGTGCATAGACGTCCTCAAGAGCGTAAGCCGTGTACGCGGAGATATTGTTCATAAAGACATTGTCGCCGCCGGACGCAAGGTCCTCGGTCAACTCGCAACTTTCCGCAAGGTAGAAGACATGGTCAATATTGGTGCATACCAAAAGGGGGCCAACCCGGAAATTGACACGGCGATTAAGATGGTTCCTGCAATCAACGACTTTCTGCAGCAGCTTGTAGAAGACAAGCAGACCATTGATGAAAGTTATGCCAAACTTATGGAACTGGCGGCTGCCAGCTAACCAACTCACACCACCCCACACCGAAATATAAAAAAAATACCTCTAACCCATGGGGAGCTATAAATTTATGGATGAATCTAAAACTTTCTGATATAATATATTCTTATAGTAAGCTAATTAGAACCATCCAAAAACCAGCGGTGTAATGACAAAATTATATAGAAAAATATTCACTACCCTTGCCGTCATATTCATTTCGCTTCCCGTAAATCTGGTAGCATCATCTCCGCTAATAATTACTCACTCCTCAAGTATGCCCCCTCTTGCATTTACTAACGATGACGGACAACCGGCAGGGCTGCTTATAGACTTCTGGAAAGAATGGGCTCAAAATTCCGGAACAGAAATAGTTTTCAAACTTCAGCCTTGGAAAGAATCCGTCAACGCAGTCATAACTGGTAAGGCGGATATAAATGCCGGGATGTACTATTCTTTTGCACGTTCAGAAAAGATGTTATACGGCGACTATATATACCACATGCAGGGAGGTCTGTTTGCATCCGACGATTTTGTCGGAATGCATTCATTAGACGGAAGGGAAAACTGTGGTGTCATAAAAGGTGACTATGCAAAAACTTTCATGACAGAACAGCATCCCTTTACACCACTGATACTTTTCAATTCTGCCTGGGACATGTTCCAGGCTGCCGCTGAGGGAAGGCTTCGCCTGTTCGCTGCCGACTACCCTGTTGCGATCTATCAAATGAACAAATTGGGAATTGCAGACAGATTCAAGTGCATCAAGATATTGTACACCAGAAATCTTCATCCGACTGTAAGCAAAAGCAATAAGGACTTAGTCAACAAAATAAATCAGAATATGGCGGCTATACCCTCAAAAAAGAAAGAGGCTATTTTAAGCAGATGGCTGGATATTGACAGTGAAGGTAATAGTCTTGGCAGGTATGCGATAGGATTTGCCGGGCTTACCCTGCTGATTATGCTATTACTGCACCGCACTCAGGTAAAGATAGTGCTGGAAACCATAAAAAAGAGATTAATCCCCGGCAACTAACCACCTGTTTTACCAGACCAATTAATAGAGAGAGCTGTTACATCATCATCAAAGACAGGCCGTACACCCGTCTTCTCCTCAAGTATGTCTTCGATGTTTTCAAGATGCAGAGAATTATTTAGCATCAGCTCTTCCGCAATCTCCACAAACGGCTCAAGACTGAAAAAATCATCATTCATACGCCACTCGTAACAACCATCGGTAAACAGGAAGAGCCGGAGTGAAGAGGAGAAACTGCATTCAGATAAAGTGCAGTCAACCGGGAAAAAACCAAAAGGCGGAACTGCAGCAGAAAGAGGTTCACGCAACTCCCCATCCAGCATAACAAGAGCGGGGCAATGTCCAGCACTCATATACTGCATAACACCTTTATTAAAATCAATATCAGCTGCAAACAAAGTTACAAAATAGCTGTCTTTACCGATAAGATCCAAAAGATGTGAGTTAATCTGGTTCAAACTTGCGGAAAGAGCGTTATGGTTGGCCCCGTCAGCCTTAAACAGCGTGCGCACAATAGCCATAATAAATGCCGATTGCGGTCCATGACCCGAGACATCAGCCATTATTACCCTGACTACACCGTCCTCCAAGCCGAAAACATCATAATAGTCCCCACTGGCCCGTCCGGAAGGGCGGTACATACTCTTGATTTCCAGACCATCAATAACGGGAACTACAGTTGGCAGCAGTTTATCCTGCAACCTTGCAACCAATTTAACCTCATCATCTATAATATCATATGCTTTCTGCAAACTGGTATTGGCTGCCTGCAACTGTCTGGTAAGCATAACCTGCCTGATGGCAACACCAACTCTGGCTTTAAGTTCAACCACGTGAAATGGTTTGGTCAGATAATCATTCGCTCCGCTGTTTAAAGCACGTGCTTTTATTTCCTGTTCATCCTCTCCGGTAAGAACAATAATGATGACTTCCTGATCACCTATTACATTGCGAACCTTATCGATAACAGCAAAGCCGTCCATGCCCGGCATAAGGAGGTCAAGCAGAATCACGCAAGGTTTGATCTTCATGTATTGCGTAATACATTCAACACCATCTGCGGCAGTTTCTACATCATACTCGCCTTCCAGAACACGGGTCAAAAAATTCCGCATAGTAGCTGAATCATCAACTACAAGAATTTTAGGAATCTCTTCGTCCGCCTGAACAAGGACACTTTCACTCACCAAACACCTCCGAACCATTAATTGAAAACAAGATCTATAATAAACACACTACAGTAGAATGCTACCACAACTCAAGACGATTATGTAGTATAATCAGAGCCACAATTATTATTCTGTAGAGCCTGTTTCCCCTCCTCCGGTGTTTGCACCTATCCCCCAGCAGACTTCTGCTGCGAAAGAGGATTTTCCACCAAGTAGTTTCGCTAAATATGCCAATCCACATAAATTAACGCTCTTTCCTTCGGAAGCATGGCATTCCAATGAATCACTGATAAAAATCAGTGCATCTGAAATATTATTCATTTCATCAACAACGTATTCAAAAGATTCACTCATATATATTCCTCGCAAGCACTTTTATAAATTTAAACTCGTAATACACGTATAAATATATTCTAAAATCTATTCTGTCTACACAATTATGAATTTTTCTCAATAGATTAGCCTATTTGCATGTCAAATTACATTTTAATATTTTAAAAAGTTTTACCAAAGCTCAAACATATATAATTTATATCTATAATATTCTTACACACCAACAAAAATAACCATTAAAATTGACAATAAAATCAATTAATCAATACAGAATGAAAAAAATAACAACAACTAATGAACATACCACATAAAAATAGAAGTAAAATAAAACAAAAATGATATTGAATACAGATAAAACAAAAACTTAAAGAACAATACAAATACCATACTAGCCATGGGCATCACTCATATGGTTTTTCAGTAGCCATAAAAATAAAAGCCGACGCATTTTTAAAATGCATCGGCTTAATCACGATAATATATTTTGAGAGTGGTAACCCGCACAATTACCTATTTCAGATATCTACACTTTAAATACTCACAACATCAAAGTACATTTTATTCAAATCGAACATCATGGCCTTATCTTTTAGACCGGCCTCTTTCCCGCTGAGTATCTTCAAAATCTCTCCGGATTGCATCCCTACAGCGGTCAATATCGCTGGAGCCTGAGTCCCCACCTCTTCTTCCAGTCCTTCACTTGATCCAAAAAAGTCAAAGGGTGAATTTCCGCCCGGAAACACAGTCGACACGACTCCCGCCCAGCCTGCAACAGACGCCGTAACCATAGGAATTTTCCTCTTCCCGGCAGCATTTTTCAACTTAATTCGATAAGTAAGCCCACCTAGACAGTCGGCAACAAGGTCCACGCCCGAGAGAAAAGACTCAAAATCTTCTTTAATATAATGAGAACGGACATCAAGAAACACGGCTGGATTTACTTCACGAACCATCTCAAAAGCGGCTTCGCTTTTTTTGCTGCACAAAGAATTTTCTGAAGCAAGCCGCTGCCTGTTTAAATTGGAAGGTTCAAAACTGTCACCATCACAAGCAATAATATGACCGACTCCGGCTCGGACAAGAGATTCAAGTAGGTGTCCGCCTAGGCCTCCGAGACCTATCAAGGCTATTTTTGAAAAAAAGAGACGCCGCTGTTCTTCTGCACTAAAGGTCGATAAATTACGTATATAACGCTCAGGGACAGCCCCATAAGAAAAAACTTCCTGTTCTACGCGGTGCAGATCCAATCCAAATTCACGTGAAATTTCCCTCGTAACTGAATGAGGAGCTATCAACACATCTTCACCGGAAGCGTAGCTTTTCACAACGCACCGCCCATCAAGAATATCTATGACTTTAACGTCAACATTCATACACAGCCCCCTTATAAAGTACGACAATAAACTCACAGGCAATTCAAGTCAAAATCAGTAACAAACAAGTGCAGGAAAAGGTGACACAGAATCAAAGGTCTGCTACTTCTTTGCGCATGAAGCAAATGATTAAGGAACTATCAAATATCGCCCGCAAAGCCGGAGCCGCCATCATGGAAGTCCGCCGCAAGGGGTTTGATGTCTATAACAAAGACGATAAATCTCCGGTAACAGCAGCGGATATTGCATCTAATAAAATTATAACAGAGCACCTGGCTAAACTTTACCCCGAGATTCCTGTCCTTTCCGAGGAAGGCATTAAGATTCCTTACGATGAAAGGAAATATTGGAAAGAATTTTTCCTTGTGGACCCTTTGGACGGAACTAAAGAATTCATCAAGGACAATGGCGAATTCTGCGTATGCATTGCCTTTATGCGTAATAACCGCCCGGTGCTGGGTGTTGTTTATGCACCTACGCAGGACGCTCTTTATAGCGGAAGCATTGAAACAGGGGCCAAAGTTAGCAAAAATGGGAAAAAATCGGTATCAATTTCTACGGTTCCCCCGGTTGAAGGCGAAGGGCAAATTATTGTCGGAAGCAGATCGCATCCATCCCCCAAACTGGAAGAGTACCTGAGTGATATCAATGTTGCACAAATGAAACCGGCTGGTAGTGCCATAAAATTCTGTCTTGTCGCTGAAGGAAAAGCCCACTTGTACCCGCGCTTCAATCCTACCATGGAATGGGACACTGCTGCAGGACAGGCCATATTGGAGGCTGCCGGCGGAACCATGCGCGGACTCGACGGGGAAGAATTCCCGTACAATAAAAAGAATCTTAGAAACGACGGCTTTATTGTCAAAGCCTGATTAAGGATTTAAATATGCGTTACTTTGTACTTATTGCATTACTGCTTCTGGGCGGGTGCACTTCATGGCAGAACCCCACTCTTGATCTTTCTGTAAACAGAAGTGAACGCTTCAAAATGGACCGAAACCAGTGCCGCAAAAGATCACAAAATCAAACCCACGCAGCGCCGGACAATGATCTACCGAAAAGGACCTACAGCCAGAATCAGAATTTGTATGTCAACGAGAGTAAAGCCTTTCAGCGTTGCATGAGCGCCAAGGGTTGGATAAAAAAATAAATATATTGTTTTCCCCAAAAAAAGTCCGTCTTTGTTTTTAAAGACGGACTTTTTTTTAATCACGAAGCTGGAAATAGTCTTGTTTTGGTCCCCGGAAAGACACCCTGCCATCATCTATTTCAAGGACATGGGAAATCGATGGGATAAGCTCTTCACGGTGGTGGGTAACATACACCATAGCCACTCCGGCTTTGGCCAGCAGCTCCAGCAGCTGAAAAATCTCATGACGCGATTCCTCATCCACCCCGGCCAGCGGTTCATCAAGGAGAAGCACGTCCGGCCCGGAGATCAGCGCACGTGCAATAAATGCCTTGCGCAACTGACCGTAAGATACCTGCTCCATGGGTCTTTCCGCCAGATCTTCAATCCCGAAAAAACGCAGCCATTCCCAGGTTTTTTCCCGCATTTCATCTGAAATCTCGGCCAAAATACCTGCCGAGGCGAAAAAACCGGAAATAACTACGTCAAAAATCGGAATAGGCTTTCCGACCGCTTCACCGAATGATGCCTGCATTGATGCGGAAACCATCCCCATACGCCCCCGAACGGAACGGAGATTAGAACCGCGTTCCGGCAGACGTTCCATCTCTTCTTCAGCAGCATAAGCCGCGGCATCACCATAGAGTAGACGAAGCAGTGTTGATTTCCCGGCACCATTATGTCCCATCACGGCCCAGTTTTCTCCACCCGACATATGCCAGTCGATGTTATGCAGCACGGTTTTACCCAGAAAAACAACACTGGCATCAGCAAGACGGAACAAGGTGCGACCCGGCTCTATACTGTTCACTTCCGGCAGAGTTCGCTTAAATTCTTTAGGGCTGGAGCAAGCGATATCCTGCCCTTGGCCGTTCTGACAGCGGTCAATTTTACCGTCGCGTATATAGAGAGTTTTATTTATGCAGGAAGGAAGCTCCTCCTTACGGTGCGCAGAACAAATAATCGTAGTTCCATTGGCAGCAGCAGTATCGATTGCCCGTACAATTTGTTCACGGGACTGCTGATCTACCCCTTCAAGAAATTCATCAAGAATAAGAATTTCCGGTTCAGCCAGAAGTGCTCGGGCTATAAGAATCTTGCGTCCTTCACCACGGGACATCTTGACCATACTCCTCTTGGCAAGATCGAGCATGCCTAAACTTTCCATAAAATCACGAACCGGCTCATATTCTCCTTCATCTGCAAGGCGATAGAGAAAAGGAGTATTGTCTTTCCCGGCAAGTACAACCTCTTCACCGGTAACATCCCATGCCAGCTTTTCAAATATATCCTGATGCTCCGGGGAAATCATACGGTAACGCTCAAGAGGTTCCAGCGGACTGCAGGTAACTTCATTCTCCACACTGAATTCACGGGTGGTGTCATCATCCGGCCAAACTTCCCCGGCAAGAATCATCATTAAAGTTGTTTTGCCTGCACCGTTAGGTCCCAGAACAGCCCAATGCTCACCCTTGCGGATATCCCAGTCTATTCCTTCAAGAACAGGCCCCCTGTCCAGTGTGAGAGAAAGATCCTTCATGGAAACCAACTTCGCGTTCATTGTAACCCCGCTTTATGAAGAGCTTAAACTTCTAAAATATAAACCAATATTAGTAATCAGGGCTAATCTTCTACTATTTAAAAACACCAAGCGCAAGTCGTCCGGACCATAAAGATTTCAGGGTGCGGCAAGCAATAATGCAGCGGTCAAAATGCAATTAAAGCATAGCTGGTTGATATATTTCCCATTTGTTTTTAGTGTAAATAAAATAATTTAATAATCAGGCAGGGCCCCATGTATAAACCTTCCGGCCGAACTATCCTCTTTTTTTGCGCAGCACTGTTCATGGTCTGCGCTGCGCTGCTACCAACGGATCTAATCTGGGCAGCTGATATCAAAATCCCTGAATACATAGACAGGATTAATAATCCATATATCTTACCGGATGGAAACGGGCCCGGTTTTTTCAAATGTGCCATAATCGGTATGGTAACCGGAATGCTGAGTGCCGCAATCGGGGCAGGCGGCGGCCTGCTGGTTGTCCCGGCATTAATGACCGCCGGAGTAAGCGGAATATACGCCGTAGGCTCAGAGATGTTTCGCATGTTTATTTTCAGCACTATTGAGAGCGTTCGCATGGGGATCAACCGGCGAATCAAGTATGTACTGGCTCTGATAATGAGTATGGGAACTCTCCTAGGCGGATTAGGCGGATATGCCCTCAACAATATGATCTTTATTGCTGATCCTGCGGGAAACGACATTTTTATTTCTTCCATTATCGCCTTATGGTTGATCATCTATGCTTTCATCATAATCCCAGATTTCCGGGCCGATGCACATAAATACGCGCTGGAATTACTTCGCAAAGAAAAGGAAAAACAAAGCAAATCTGAAGCCGTAAGTACCGCGCCAAATCCTCCAGCAAAACAGCAAAAGGATAAAAATGGAGACAGCAGACAAGCCGAAGGCGAAGTCAAAAGTGAAGCTGCCAAAGAAAAAGGGAATGATCCCGAAGCTAAAGAACATAATCCGAACACCAGTCAGGAACCGCAATTTGAAGACGAGTTATACCCTGATGAGGAGCCATGGGAGATAGCCCGCAGTCTGCGCAGAATAAAACTGCCTCCGTATATGGAATTTCCCTCGACTTTAAAAAACGGGGAAGGAGAGGAACTGGAACCGGCTGATTTGAAACGTAATGCCGAAGCCCCTACCCTCGGTGAGGTAGAACAGGACAAGCAGGAACGTATCCCGGTCATCCCAATTTTTTTGATAACCATAGTTGGCGGTTTTTTCATGTCAATTACCGGTTCCGGCGGTGTGATACTTACTTTTACGCTCATGACAAAAGCGTTTGCCTGCGTGGCCGCTCTGGTGGCAGGAACAGACTTGGCGCGCCTTGCTATATCGTCTGGCGGGTTAACTCTGGGAGCCTATGGCCTGAACGGTTTCATCAACATCTACTGCATAACCGGTTTGGTCTTCGGTACAATCAGCGGATTGCATTTAGGCAGCAAGGGGCTGAAACATATTCTGCCGTACAGGGTCAAAGGGTTGGTATCACTCTTGGTCATCTCGGTGATCATTAACCGCCTGCTGGCTTTACCTGCTCTGCTGCGCAAGGCAGGAGCGGATATTTATCCGGGGCTGGTCGCCACCCTTGACTCCGGCGGTTCTTATATCCTTTTGATCGGCGCGCTGATTTTCGGGGGCTGGATTATTTTTGCATTTCTTAGCGGGGTATATAACTCGCTGCAACCAGTTAAAGAAAAAGGAGCGGACAAATGATCTACTCCTCAAAGACACTTCTTCTTTCTGCTGTTCTTCTGGCGTCCAGTTTATTAATTGTCGGACTTATGCACATACATATTTTCAACGGTGCAGACGGCTTCGAAATTATGGAAAGTTCATTCAATTCACTGCGAAAAGGAGTGAAACCACCATTTAAAAAAATAGAAGACGAAAACAAAGTCAATCTCGGCAAGAATATCAATATAACCCTTGGTTTCCGCGACAACACCGAGGCAAGAATAGTAACCATGATGTTTTTGCGCAACAAGCTGACCGTAACCCCAAAGGGTCGCACAATTAATATTCAGGGAGATCTAGGCTACACGCTGAAATTTTTCATGAACGATATTTACCTTCTTTATATGAATAGATTTAAAGAGCTGGAAGCCAGATATTCCATATCCCCAATATCATCCATGTATTTCCTGAACCGTATCCTGCAAAAAATGGCCATAGCAATGGCTAAGCAAAATATGGATGAACAGGAAAAACTAATCGTGAAAATCCGTGAAAAACTGCTTGTCCCAGCATATAATTTACGCGAAGCCTTGCCGGTAAGTGAGACTTCCGGTTTTTTGTCCATTACATTGGGCACATTTGGCATCCTTATTTTCGCTATTCTATGGGATCTTTCAAACTTTCTCTTCTTCGGAACTCTGGCATCAGAAAATTTCATGAAATCCTTGCGTATTATGCTGGGCAGACAGTTATCCGATGCTGATCTTAAGAAACTGGCCATCCGTAAAAAGAAGATGGCCAAAGCCATGCAGGACCGAAAACGGAAAGCTGAACAACAGAAAAAAGTCGAAGGCACAAAAACCAATAGAGAGGCATTGAGAAAACTGCCAGAACCAAAAATCAAATCCGAAAATGCTGCCACGACCAAGAAAAAAATTATCAAAAAGAAAAATGTTTATTCAGAAGGATCGGCAGGAGAACACGAAACACGAACTGATCCGGTGAAACCCGATGCACAACAACAGGAAAAAAACATAAAAAAGAAACCTCCAATAAAACAAAAACTATTACAAAAAGAATCTGTAGACACGACTCCCAAAGCCAAGGTCCGGAAAACTGGAAATTCACCGACTCCGAGACATAAATCAGATGAGCAGAATAAAACTGCCGGTAAACCTGTGAAAAAAGTTACCGACAAAAAATCGGAAAAGTCCACTTCACAAACCCAAAACAAAAAAGTAACTACGCAGCAGGGGAGAAAAAAAGCTGCGGCCAAGCCAAAACCGGAATCAGGCAATAAGCCTGACAGGACTTCTCCACCGGCAGTTAAAAAGAAGCCGGTTAAGCCAAAACAGGCCGCTCAAAAAGGGATAAAACCAGATGAGCAATAAAAGCCCCAGAGTGCCTGTCGCTTTTTTTCGTATCCTTGAGTACGAATCCACCTTTATGGATACAGCAGTGGCTATGATTCTTGAAGAGTGCGGCTTAAAAATCCCTATTGGGGCAAAGGTTCTGGTCAAGCCGAATCTGGTTTCTTCTAAAAATGCGCTGGCCTGCACCCATCCCAACGTAACCCTGTCCCTGTGCCGCTACCTCAAAGATTGCGGCGCACAGGTCACTGTAGCCGACTCTCCCGGATACGGAACAGCTGCTCAGGTCTCCAAAGCCATCGGCATGACGTCCGGGCTAAAAGAACTGGGACTTAAACCTAAAAGCCTTGGCCGTCCGGTTCAGCTCAAGCTATCGTTTGGCGAAACCATCGGAATTTCGCGCGATGCGCTTGAATCCGATATGATTATCAACGTGCCCAAGCTGAAGGCTCATGGACAATTCGTGGTCACCGGGGCAGTGAAAAATCTTTTCGGCACGGTCGTGGGATTTCGCAAAGCGTACGCCCACACACGTTTTGGCGAGACTCCCGGCTTGATGGAAAAAATGATCATTGAAGTTGCTAAATCAATGCCGCTGGCCTTCAACCTCATGGACGCAGTCTACCCCATGCATGAAACAGGTCCCATTAATGGCAAGCCATATTCCATGAACCTGCTGGCCGGTTCGCCAAACCCCTATGCCCTTGACACTGCCCTTTATATGCTGCTGGGATTGAGTCCCAAAAAAATTCTGATCTGGCAGGAAAGCGTACGGCAGAAAATTTTCGGCTACCACCCGGACCATATTGAATATGTAATCGAACCGCCGGATGATTTTGATACCACCGATTTCAAAATACCTGAAAAATTGAGCCCCATGGAATTTGAGCCGGTCCGCTTTGTGAGAGGACGCATCAAAAGCTTGCTCAGCAGATTTATGTAATTTTCCATTTCACGTAGATCCTCAAAAAAAGAGATTCCCCACAGATGACCGAGAACAGAATTTTCCGTAGACTACTCACCGTAACCGGACAGGTTCAAGGTGTCGGCTTCAGACCATTTGTTTACAAAACCGCCCTCAAACACCATCTTTCTGGAACAGTTCTGAACAGTCCTGAAGGAGTGCTCATTGAACTACAGGGCAAGGCTGACGAGTTGGACGGATTTGATCAGAGCTTTAAAGACGACCTTCCGAGACTTGCCCGGATAGTATCGCTCGAAAAACGAGAACTTGAAATTGTCGAGGGTGAGGAAAATTTCTGCATTCTGGCCTCCACCGCCGGGGAAGGACATTGCGTGCTGATCAGCCCTGATGTAGCAACCTGTCCAGACTGTTTCGAGGACATGAATGATCCGAAAAACCGGCGCTATGAATACCCGTTTACGAACTGCACAAACTGCGGACCGCGCTACACAATTACCAAATCAATTCCTTATGACCGACCTGTAACATCCATGGCCTGTTTTCCTCTGTGTGAAGACTGCCGCACTGAGTATGAAGATCCCCTTGACCGCCGCTTCCATGCCCAGCCCAATGCCTGTGCAGATTGCGGCCCCAAAGTATGGCTGACCGATAACAACGGAAATAAACTGGCCGGACCGGATACCGCGCTGAGCGAACTTGCAAAAGAACTTGCTGCCGGTAAAATTGCCGGGGTAAAGGGACTGGGAGGTTTTCATCTGGTTTGCGATGCAACAAATTCCGAAGCTGTGCGCACCTTGCGCCAGCGCAAAAACCGCCCTGATAAGCCGCTGGCGGTTATGGTCCGAGATGTTGATGAAGCGGCAAAGCTTGCAGAGCTGACCGCAAATGACATTGAACTGCTGGAAGGTCTGCAACGGCCCATTGTACTGGTCCCTAAATCCGAAAGCTATTCCCTCTCCCCCGAGATAGCACCGGATACGGATTTCATCGGCCTGATGGTTCCATACACACCGCTGCATCAAGTACTGCTTAAATACTTTTCCGCTTCAAATGAATCCGACGAACCTTCCGCTCTGGTCATGACTTCCGGGAACATGAGTTCCGCGCCTATCTGCATCGGCAACCGGGAAGCCCTGAAACGTCTGCCGGAGATTGTCGACATTTTTCTTTTCCATAACCGGGATATCCTCATCAGGGTTGATGACTCAGTGACCCGCTCCGTGCCAGAGTTTGATGAATCACAAGAGGAAGAATCGCGTACAGTATTCATGCGCCGAGCACGTGGATACACGCCCTCCCCTGTATTCCTCGCGCAGGACGGACCATGTGTTCTGGGAACCGGACCGGAGCTGAAAAACACCCTCTGCCTGACCAAAGGGGACCAGGCTTTCAGCAGTCAGCATATCGGTGATATGCAGAATCTTGATACTGCAAATTTCTGGAAAGAAATCCGTCTGCATCTGCAATCCATCCTCAAGGTCAAGCCGCAACTCATTGTCCATGATTTGCACCCTGATTATCTGACCACAGGACTGGCTGAAGAAATTTCACTGACGGAAAACATCGAAACAACGGCAGTACAGCATCACTACGCCCATATTTATTCCGTTCTGGCTGAAAACAAATTCAGCGGCCCGGCACTAGGCCTCGCCCTCGATGGAACCGGACTAGGTGAGGAACGCACCATCTGGGGCGGCGAATGTCTTCTGGTGGATAATGAAAAGCTGGAGCATAAACGTTTAGCCAGATTCAGCCACCTGCGCCTGCCCGGTGGCGAAGCAGCTGTTCGCGAACCATGGCGCATTGCATACGCGGCAGCCAAGGACCTCGGCCTGGATGCAGGGCAAATCCCTGTGCCGGAAAAATTCAAGTCCGGCCTTAAAATGTTTGATCAGGTCCTTGATAAAAATATTAATTGCCCGCTGACCAGCAGTTGCGGACGCCTTTTCGACGCGGTCTCGGCCATGCTCGGACTTTGCTCGAATATCTCATACGAAGGACAGGCCGCGATCATCCTTGAGAAAATTCAGGATATGTCTGAGCAGGATGCATATACCTGTCCGCTAACACAATCCGAAGAACCGTACGTCATCAACACGGATGAACTTTTCAAACAAGCATTCACTGATTTTCAGAATGGCATTTCCCCAGCAATAATCAGCCGTCGTTTCCATCGGGGATTAATCCTCGGGATGGCTGATTGCGCTGAAGCTATTTCAATCCAAACAGGAATTAAGGAAGTCGGTCTAAGCGGCGGTGTCATGCAGAATCTGACCATAGCCGTGGAACTTCCGGTGGAACTCCAAAAACGCGACCTGACACCGCTGGTCCACCGCAACCTTCCGCCCAACGACGGCTGCATCTCACTCGGGCAGGCAGTTTACGGGCAACTGCTGCTTGGTAAACGGCAATCATAATAATATTGCCTTTGAATAATTGAATTACAATATCTTTGACTATTGCTTAACAATAATTTAAAAACAATAGTCATGAGAAACCCATTTCATACTGATATTCTGGAACCGGAGCAGCCCTTCTGCAACCGTGTTAATGAACTGCGCGAACTGACCAGCCACGGCCGCAACGGCATGAATGTAGTTTTATTCGCCCCAAGGCGTTACGGGAAAACATCACTGGTCAAACGGGTGCAATACAAATTACACGAAGAAAACGTATGCGTGATTTACGCACAATTCATGCGCCTTGTTTCAGTGGAAGACCTTGTGCACCGTCTGGCAAAGGCAATCGTCAGCGGTCTTCATGAATATGAATCACTGCTTGAAAAAGGTCAGAGGTGGCTTAAGCACTTTCCGTCAATCCGGGCCTCGTTCACTATTGATCCAGCTACCGGATTGCCCTCTATTGATGTGCAGATGGCAATACGCCAGCTTGATCCAATAGTTGCGTTGGAAAATGTTCTGGAAGAAGTGGGAAAGTTTCTTGAAAAAGAAAATTTTCAAGTCTGTATTGCGCTCGATGAATTTCAAGACATCGTTGATATAAAAGAACCGCGCGTCGAGGCTCTACTGCGCGAACACATCCAGCGCCATAAAGCTTCGTATATTTTTCTGGGCAGTCGCCGCCGAGTACTGCTGGATATTTTCAATAACCGTGGCAGACCTTTCTATCAAAGCGCAATAATGATGGAACTTAATGCCCTGCCGGAAAATGAGTGTGTGGAATTCATCGTTGAACAATTCAGACAAGCGGGCAAAAAATGTAGCGGCGATGTTGCCCGAGCACTGACCTTGAAGGTTGAACAATATCCATACTACCTTCAGGCTCTTGCTTACCGCGCGTTTGAAATCTGCAATGACGAATGCACTGATGAAAACGTTACGGCTGCGTATGAAACACTGCTGGAAAGCGAACGGTATGGCTATCAAGGAATCATTCAGGGACTGAGCACAGGGCAACTGAAACTTCTGCGCGCCATAGCAGTAGAAGGCGAAGTGGCTCTGACCGCAAACAACTTCCTGCAAGCGCATCGCCTGACTCTTGGAGGGGTGCAGTCCGCCCGCAAACTTCTCAGCGATCAGGACTTGATAGAGCAGAACGCCAACAAACTTTGGCGGATTGTCGATCCAATATTTCGGGCTTGGTTGCAGCAGGCTTTTTAGAAAAAAATATCCCTGAAATATTTGGTGTCCATCACCGGACCCTCATAAGAATTACGAGCGAAGCATAATTAAAATCTGATCAGCCTCGCCCTGCTTATTACCTTATCGAGTTCACCTGTCCGGTAACAGGCAGAGCAGCCGGACTGATTATTAACGAAAGAATACCTAGGGAAGGGAGACTAAAGTTCCCCTTCCCCGAATTTCAGAGACAAAATTACCAACCCTTATGGCTGAGAATATCTTTGACCTTTTCCTCGGTTTTCTCTTCTACGAGGATCATTTTCTTGGCCTGTGCTTTTTTGATCTTGTCGGTTAGCACATTGATATCGGCGGGCTTTTCAACGAAATCCATAGCGCCGAGCTTCATAGCTTCAATACCTTTTTCAACAGTTGCGTGTCCGCTAAGCAGGATAACCTGCATTTCCGGTCTGGTTTTTTTGATATGCTTCAGTGCTTCAATACCGTCAATCCCGGGCATCTGAAGATCAAGAACGATTGCATCGAAACTTTCTGAATCGACTTTATTTAGTGCTTCTTGGGGGTTGGTGCATGCTGTTACGTTCATGCCGCGCAGTTCCATGCGCTCTGCAAGACCTTCAACAAATTCTTTTTCGTCATCAACCAGAAGTACTTTTTCTGCCATGATCTTTCTCCGCCTGCATGGTGCAGTTTTAAAGTAATTAAAATTTAATATTTAATGTTTTTTTCTGCGGGTCCCCGGAAACATCGGCACCCGCATTATCGGCAATCAATCCCAATTCGGCAAGACGGTCTTCATCTAAAGCTTCTCTCAAACCTGAAACCGTAATAACACTTCCCTCTTCAGAAGTGCTAACCTTGATGACCAGCTCTCCATCTTTTTCGGCACTGTCCATAGCAGACTCAAGTACCTTGGCTATAAGCATCTGGATTGTAAACGGGTCACCCTTACCTTTAACCGGTTCGCCTTCCTGAATACTTACCGTCACGCATTTGCGTGAAGCCATTCTAGTCAATAGAGAGACAACAAGGGCGATCAGCTCCCGGTAATCAACTTCGCATTCAGACAGATCTACACTATGCGCAAACCGATTCATGTTTTTGATTATTTCATCACCTCTTTTGACCTGTCCCTGAACTTTTGCGGCAAGCTTTGCCATTCGTTCAGGATCCAGTTCCATACCTTGAGCTGCCATTAGAGAATAATCCTGCAGCAATCCGGCATCTTCATTGATGATTGCCAGAACATTTTTGAGGTCATGGGAAATGGCCGCGCTGATCTGCCCGAAAAAACAAAGCCCGCCACGGTCCTTTTGCAGTGATGTTGATCCCATGCTCCCCTCCTTGTGGATGGTTAGTCGGATTTCAGAGCCTGATTAATTTTATCCACCAGCTCTTCAATCTTTACAGGCTTGACCAGATAGCATTCTGCTTTGGCCGCACCAGCATTGTAATCTTCTTCCGAGCCGTGGCCGGAAAGGAAAATATATTTCATTCCAGGCCTGATCCTATCCAACGCGGTCCTTAATTCCAATCCGCTCATGCGGGGCATTTTAACATCAAGGACCGCGAGGTCGTACTCATTATCTTTAACCTTGTCTATGGCTTCCGCACCGGAACAGACCCATTCGGCATCTAAGCCACGAAAAGAAAGTCTTTCCGCAAGAGCTGATACCAGCTCTGATTCATCATCTACCAATAAAATCTTCATACTACTGACTCTCCCCATTCCTGCCGGGAACCTTGGGCAACGAGAAACTGAACTCTGTTCCTTTCCCCAATTCACTCTGCACGTGCATTTCACCTCCAAGATCCTGGACCAGTCCATAAGTAATGGACAATCCAAGTCCTGTTCCGCCAGACTGTTTTTTGGTTGAATAAAATGGCTCAAAGATTCTTTTGAGATCCGAAGCGGGAATACCGCAGCCGTTATCCTTTACCGAAAAAATTATCTGCCCTTTTTCACTAAGGCTAACCTTTATTTGCAGGGAACCGCCATCCTTCATGGCCTGAAAAGCGTTATTGATTAGATTAAGCAGAACCTGTTCCAACTTACCACGATCAGTTATAACTTCGTAAATATTGTCATCAACATCGACACTTACATCAATGCAGCGGTACTCGGCTTCCTTATTAAGGAAACTCAGTACGGTTTCAATCACCTTGCGCGGATAGACAGGTCTGAATTCCATATCGGACTGGCGCGAGAATCCGAGCAGCCTCTTGGTTATCCGCCCGCAACGTTCAACAGAACTCAACACAGAATCCACCAACCCCAGCAATCGTTCATCTGCTTCATAAGACTTGCTAAAGGTAAATAGATCCTTAAGCAATCCCGCTTTCTCATTAATAATGGCCAGAGGGTTGTTGATCTCATGAGCGACTCCTGCGGCCAGACGACCAATAGAAGCCATGCGGTTATGATGCTCCATCTGTTGCAAAGCCTTGGAGCGGGTCATGTCAGCGATATATATACGTTCCACAAGGTAAGACGCTACCGCCCACATGACCAGTATAACCAGCGCAACGCTGATAATTGTAAACCAGATTACGGTATTGCGGGAACTCTGCCAGCCGCCCATAAACTCGGCCTCGGTCTTAACATAAAGCAGAACAAAAGGCGTGTTCTTAAGATAGGCATAGCCAAGCATGGCCGGATCGCCTTTATGATATAAAATTTCTTTAACTTTTGTGCGGAACGACTGCGCTGGAAGTTCAAATCCAATCTTTGAAAAAATCTTGCCATTCCATTTTGAAGGAGTCTGGAGCACTCCTTCCCGATTAACCAAAAAAACATCTTCGCCTTCGGAAAGATCAAGCGAAGCAATAATTCCATTAAACTGCGTGGTGTCAAGTGTAGCTCTCAAAATCTTGAAACGGTTTTCCTCTGCATCCAGCATATGTTTGACCGCTATAACCAGATGCGGACTATCCCGAAACCCCAAAAAGACTTCACTTACGTAGACACCCTGCTCAACTGTCTGCCTGAACCAGTCCTGCCCGGCATATTCACGTCCTTCCAGATTGTAAGGACCTACATAAGAGACCTGTTTACCTTCTCTATTAATTACGCCGAGATCCACAAAACCGCCGAAGCTGTTTTTTAATGACTTCAGCATCCGGGCCAGCTTTTCGCGATCATCGAAGGAACGGAAATCATGCATTTCAACCAGCAGTTGCAAGGCGGATTTCCGTTCCTCCAGAAAGAAGGATACCGAGCGGCGTGTATTGGATGTAGTCCTCGCCGCTCCGAGGGTATTCTCAGATTTGATCGCACTCCGGGTGACACTGAAATCAATGGAAGCCATAATAAGGATGGGAATAAGAGAGACCGCTACCAGAAGCCCCATACAAAACTGCCATATTCGCTTGTAGTCAAACAGCTGCTTGTATGGTCCTGCGGTTTTGGTATCCGCGTCCCAGAATTCAGGTTTGAATATTCCCTTTATATTCATGGCCAGCCCCGGATTATTAATCGGTTAAGAATTACGCACCTTGGCGTAAGCATCCTTAAGAGTCTTGCTGAGGACATCAATATCCACAGGCTTGTTCAGATAAGCAAACGCTCCAAGATCCATACATGTCTTGCGGTCTGCATCTGAACCATGGCCGGTAAGAATAATGACTTCTATGCCCGGACGATCGCACTTAACCCGGCGCAGGACCTCAATCCCATCGATGCCGGGCATCTTAAGGTCGAGAATCATTACTTCCGGTGCGTCATCATGAACCACGTTAAGGGCAGATTCACCATCGTAAACTACTGCCGAACCTAGATCGCGCAGCAGAAGCCGTTCTGAAAGTGTCTTTACAAATTCCCGCTCATCATCAACAAGCAGTACGCGGGAAGGAAGCTCGAAATCCATGCGACGATAAATATCGGCCTCGTAGAAATCCTTACCGAAAGTAACTTCAACACTTTTCACACCTTCAAAAGGTTCCGCTATTTCACGCAGGTCCTTTTCAAGCCGATCAACCAGGAGCACTTTCTTGTTGATGGAAAGAGTTACCTTGCCTTTATCCGCTTTAACCGAAACATTATGCCCTTTGGTTACAAGCTCGGTCTCAACATTTGACGCTAACAGAAAATCCTGAACAGCCTGTTTGGAAGCCTCGGTAACTTCAACTGCGGCATTGTTCAGCTGTTCCCTGATAAGGGCAACTGATTCATCTGCACCGGTCTTATCAGCAGGGATAACCATATCATAAAGAGATGCGGTCCAAGGATCATTACTCCCCTTGACCTCGCGCACCCATATGGCGCGTTCTTCATCACTCTTACGAATCTCCTTTTCAGCTTCTTCTTTGGAAATACCGGTTTCATGACCGGCGATTTCAATCCTCTTGCTTAGATCATCAATGATGCAAACCTTGAGAATATGGCTGATTTCATGGGAGAGGAGTTGTGTTACCATGCCGGAGACCAGCAAAGCTTTACCTTCGGTCAGTTTTTTAGCCAACGCTAGGCGCAACCATGAAACGGACCGTTCTTTTTCGTGACTGAACTTATTGAAAATGGACGTCTTGGGAGAAAAAGCCTTTTCAATAGCCTTCTCACTCATTCCACTTAAAGCAGCAGCATCGGCTACAAGATCTTTATCAGTAACCAGCTTGAAATTAATATCATCGATCAAACGTTTTACAATTGCATCAGCCTGACAGAACAGACCGCTGAAAATAAATATATCAGACATTAACAACCTCCACTAAGCGTTACCGCTGATACGGCAGTAAGTTGTGAGCGGGCAATCAGACTCGGAGCCATCCTGATGGGCTTGAGCGTGAGTCCTGCAAAGGGCGTCATCAGTATTGGCATAAACATGATCTTTCCCGATTTTTTCAAGCAGGTGTGTGCGTTCAAGCACTGCGAGTACAGCCTCATTCACACCGGAAAGGGAGATGTCACGTCCACCGCTTCTAATAGTATCCACGATCAGGGAGAGAGCTTCCTCCCCGGATGCGTCAATGTCGTTGATACCGCTACATACCAGAATGATATGCTTCAGATTAGGCATATCCATGATGCGGTCGGTAATCTGATCCTCAAGGAAACTTGCGTTTGCGAAGAACAAAGGACCGCCGAAACGGACAACCGCTATATGATCACACTGGCGAAGGCCATGAATACTGGCATCACAAAGCACTTGGTTCTCACCTTTGGAGAGAGCCACAACACGTGGGCGCATGCTCTTATAAAGAAACACGCCAAGCGAAAGAGCCACGCCAATCATAATACCTTTATCAAGGTGCGGTGCAAAGGCAAGAGTTGCAATAAACGAAATAATTGAGATTGCTCCGTCATATTTCTGAGCCTTCCATGCATGGATAAAACCGGAAGCGTTAATCAACCCTATGACAGCCATCATGATAACAGCAGCGAGTACAGCCTGTGGCAGATGGTAAAGCAGCGGGGTGAAAAAGAGCAATGTAATTGCCACAATGACCGAAGTAAAAACACTTGAAAGTCCGCTGACTGCACCGGATTGCAGGTTTACTGCGGAACGGGAGAAAGAACCTGATGCAGGATATGCGGAAGCGCATGCACCAAGGATGTTTCCAAGGCCCTGACCTATAAGTTCCTGGTTGGGGTCCAGTCTTTGTCCTGTCTTGGCAGCCATAGCTTTCGCAATGGAGATCGCTTCCATAAAACCAAGCAGGGAAATGATAATGGCAAAAGGAAAGAGTTTGAGTATTACCTTGACGTTCAACTCAGGGATAGCAAGAGCAGGGAAACCGGAGGGAACAGTTCCAACAACCGCACCGCCGCCCATCATATTAAGGGATGCAGTGTCCAGAATCTTGTTTCCGACTTTAAGACGCCAGGTGCGTCCGTCTGTAGTTAACCCGTCAGGAGTCTTGCCCTGTGCATAAAAAACCATGGAGCCATCTGACTGCTCCACTCCGTCGAGAAGACTTTGCCGCAGTGCAGTCCGCAACTCATGGGATTTATGCTTAAGCAGCTTAACCTGATAATTGACAACCGCAATATCATGCTCGGCATCATAAAAACCGATCTGATTATTTTCAGACTTGGCTTTGTCTTCCAATGCGGCAATCTCAGTACGTTTCAGCGCCAAGTTTTCAATCTCGGCAATGGATTTATTGAAATCGGCAATCAAGGCCTGAACTTCACTATCCTGAATAGCTGAAATCTCTACTTTAGTATCATGATTGAAGCCTGTAGCCCACGAAAGGAGTGTGGTTATTACAACCGCACACAGCACATTAGGAATCTTCGGGTTAAACTTTTTTATCCCCACCATAATGGCAAAGGCCAGAACCCCCATACCTAGTGTAGGCAAATGGGTATAATGCATGGCGCCGTGGATAACCCTCATGATGGTTTCAAAATGTAGATCAGCTTTATCCACGTAAACACCGAACATTTTTGAAAGCTGGGATGATGCAATGATAATTGCTGCTGCGTTGGTAAAACCGTTAACAACCGGGTGGGACAGGAAGTTAACAACCAAACCGAGGCGAAGTACACCGAGCAGAAACTGGAAGATACCTACCAGCAGGGCCAGCAGAAGTGCATAGGCAATGTAGCCCTCGCTGCCCGCTGTAGCTAGCGGTTCAAGCGAAGCTGCTGTCATCAGGGATACAACAGCAACGGGACCGGTAGCCAACTGACGGCTGGAGCCGAACAGGGCCGCGACCATAGGCGGAAGCAGGGAGGCGTAAAGACCGTAGTATGCGGGCATCCCTGCCAGCTGAGCATACGCCATGGACTGGGGAATAAGTACCAGCGCAACAGTCAGACCGGAAATAATATCCGCCCTGAAAGCCGCCCCGCTATACTTTTTGAACCAGCCCAGAAAAGGAAAAATTCTAGTAAGCATGAGATAAACACCCCTAGTTAGGTTTCAACATCCTGCGGATGGCATCAATCAAATCATTGAACAAGGCCCCCGCATCGTAGAGATTAAAATTTTTGAATCTCACTAAACCATCAACCATCGTGAAAATGATGAGTGCACTCTTCCGGGGATTAACCTCGCCAATGGAACCATCTTCCAACCCCTTTTGGATTGTCTGCTCAAAAAGAATGACCAGACAGTTATATATGGCCACGAGGTTTTCCCGGAATTCAGGTCGGCTTTCGGCGAACTGATACAGGAAAAGTCGGTGCAGAAGAAGAAACTGGTATTCCATACGTCCGGCCAGAAGAAGATAAAACGCAACCACCTCTTCCATCTCTTCAATACCTGTTGCCTGTGCATGGTTTTCCATGTGGGCTTCAAACTCTACCAGAATACGATCCTTTGTAGCCTCAAGGATGGTCAGCAGAAGTTGTTCCTTGTTCTTGAAGTGATAAAAAATAGTCCCTTCCGCCGCTCCGGTCATTTTGGACAATTCCTGCATGGACGTATCCGCAAAACCTTTGTTAGCGAAAAGGATGGTGGCAGCCTCCAGTATTGCCGCCTTCTTTTTGGACATCTTGGTCATTTGTTCTCCTCTTAAAAAAACCGACTGAGCACTCAGTTGAAATAAAAATACTCTGAATCCAGGTTCAATGTCAACCCGTCCATTATTTCACAAACAAGATGCTAAGCGATAGATAACATACCTATTTAATGAAATATATTTATAAAATTAGACCTAAACATTTTATGATATTTTTTTCACATAGTTAAATTTTAAACAAAAACTGAGTTATCACTCGGTTTTTATTGGCAAAAATTTTCGCTTTTTTCAACCAAAACTGAGTGGTCACCACAGAAAATTCTTCAACTCTGTACACAAAACAAAAAAAGCCCTGATCTGCTACGCAAATCAGGGCACTCTAAAACGTCCGGGTTATGTAAACTTAATTAAAGCCTTTCAACACTCCGGCAAGTACTCCGAGATACTCCGAAAGCATATCCGGCATTATGTCAGCCATGTGGCCCACGCGGAAAATAGGAGACTCACCCTGTTCAGCCAATTCTTTATTTATCTTGCCATAACCGGGATCAAACAGATAGCCATGCCCACGCATTAGCTCCTTCACTTCCTTGAGCTTCTCAATATTCATGTGTGAAGGGGTCTTAAATGTGGTCAAGCTGGGTGAACGATACCCATCCTGCGCAAAAAGCTCGTATCCATCCATGCTTTCTGCCCATTTATGCGCAATGGAACGCATCTCTTCATGACGTTTAAAACGACCCGCTACTGTTTCATCATTTACTATATAGTCGAGCTGTACACACATCTGGTTCGCGAGAGTTCCGTTGGGTGTAGTCAATGTCTGGTTAATCTTTGCCTTACCGACCTGTGCAATAATATCTGTTGTATAACCACGGTTTGCGACAGCCTCTGCTTTCAGCAAAGCTTCTTTCCCTACGAAACCGATCCCGAAACCTGCTGGCAATCCCAGGGACTTCTGGGTCGAGGTACAATACATAAGCGGCTTGCACTCATCAATGTATGCTGGCGCACCTCCGAAAATGGACACGCCATCAATGATCGCCCCGGCTCCATTCGCGCGGATCACTTCGCAAACCGCAACAATGTCGTTGATTACCCCGGTGGAAGTTTCATTGTGGGTAAATGTGACCAGATCAGGCTTATGCTCTTTGAGCGCTTCATCCAGGATTTCCAGATCTATAGCACTGCCGTAGGGAAACTTCAGCTGCACTGCGTTTTTACCGTTCAAAGCAGCAATACTATGATAAAGATCCCCAAAAGCGCCCACTGAAACATTGAGAACCTTATCGGAATCCGAAACCAACGAACGGATCGAGGCTTCAAGCACATTTGTTCCGGAACCGTTAAAGATTACCGGGAGATATCCTTCGGGATTCCCGGCAATAGTCATGAGATTGCTCATGATGGGTTCAAAACGCTTGGGGTTCTCCGCATCGCGATGCCCGAATTCGGGAAGAAGCCCGGCTTTACGGACTTCTTCGCGCAGGAGAATGGGGCCGGTTATAAAAAGTTGGAGTTCTGCAAAATCGTCACCGATCATTATTAAACCCTCTTTGTTTCACAATTATTAATTTTTGAGATTTATATTACGAATATCGAAATGAAGTTCAAGAAACCCTGAAATGAAATAAATATTGAGGCAGAAATAATCATTCAGATTTCCAGTTTATGTCAAGCATTAACAGCATGCAGCTCTTTACAATCGGGCCAGCCGCCATTATATGTGATGAAGTCCAACACATTCTATTAAGATCCTCGCTTACGGAAGCAGATTGCGAATTTTACCGGACAATCAATTTCTATTTTGCGTTTCTTAATACTCTTCAGGCAAAAATATATACAATTATTTAAGAGTATTGAAATAAAAACCTAAACAATTTAGGCACAAAATAAATACAATTCCGTAAAATAGTTGCTTGATTTTAACCACAGTGGTCACTATATTCCCCTTTTCCTTCACAGGACGGTGTCCTGCCTGCCTGTAAAACAAAAACAATTCACGGTAAGTTATTATGCCTCAGTTAGGTCCCCATATTTCCATTCCCGCCGAAGCTCTTCTGGAAAGAGTGTTAGGCCTTGATCCTTACGAATTTAAAGGCTGGCCTGAAGATGTGCGCACCCTTGCAGAAAGCATCGCGGCAGAGCTTTTCCTGGTACGCTACAACCCGTTCATAGATCCTGAGCTTGTTCGTAAATCCGTATCCCGCACCCTGACCCTTGCACGCCCCACTCTTTCCGGGGAATACCCGCAGCGCTTGACTCGCGCTGTCGAAAATTTTTGGCTCAAACAGGATGCGGACAGAGAATTCAAAGACCGTTTCGTCGAAAAGATGAAAGAAATCCTGCCCAAGCACTGCATCGGTCTTGATCCACATACTGTTGTCCAATCCGCAACTGACGCCACCGACTTGCGCATTGAACTGCCTATCGCAGTCCTTTTCCCGGAAGACACCGAACAAGTGCAGGCTATTGTCCGCCTTGCCAACGAAATGCAATTCGGCCTGATTCCACGTGGTGGAGGAACCGGGGCTACAGGTGGCGCAATCCCTGCCCTTGACCGTACGGCGGTGCTATCCCTAGCCCGTTTCAAAAAAATACTGAGCGTTGATACCGGAACCATGACCCTCTGTGCACAATCGGGTGTAATCACCCTTGATGCGATCAACGCTGCCGGCAAGGAGGGCGTCCTTTTCACTGTAGACCCTGCGTCCAAAGCCGGTTCATCCCTTGGTGGTAACATTTCGGAAAACTCCGGCGGTCCTTTCGCTTTTGAATACGGCTGTACCATTGACAACATCATCAGCTATAAGATGGTTATGCCCAAGGGTGAACTTATTGAAGTACGTCGCAAGGGACATCCCGGACACAAGATTTTCGCCAACGAGAATGCCACTTTTGAGATCTTCGATGCAAAAGACAGACTGATTGATACCATCAATCTCACTGCGGAAGAAATCCGCAGCACCGGACTCGGCAAAGACGTAACCAACAAGTACCTCGGAGGACTTCCCGGCGTACAGAAGGAAGGTGTTGACGGCATCATTACAGAATGCTGCTTCGCCCTCTACCCCAAGCCGAGCAAAACACGTGTGCTGTGTCTTGAATTCTTCGGACGTTCCATGCGTAACGCCATGATGGTCATTAAGGATGTTGTTTCCCTGCGCGATACTATCCGCGAAGAAGGCGATCTGGTAAAAATCTCCGCTTTGGAAGAGTTCGGCCCCAAATATGTGCAGGCTATCAAATACATTAAAAAATCAGATAAGTACGAAGGTGAACCCATTTCCGTTCTTATCCTGCAGCTCGATTCTGACGATGAAGCCGCACTGCAAAGTGCGGTAGACACCATCCTGTCCATTGCGCAACCGTATGATGGAGTTGATATCTTCGCCGCACAGAATGAAAAGGAAGCTGAACTTTTCTGGGAAGACCGCCACAAACTCTCTGCTATCGCGAAACGCACCTCAGGTTTCAAAGTTAACGAAGATATCGTTATCCCTCTTGAAGTCATCCCGGATTTCTCTGATTTCCTCGAAGACCTCAACCTGATTTATCTTGCCAAGATTTACCGCAAATCCTTACTCAACGTTAAGGATCTGCAAGGCTTCCCCATTGAAGAGCCTAAAATTGAGATGGCACTTGAGCGGACCACCAATATTCTTAAAGGCAAGATCTCCGGCAAGGATATGAGTGATCAGGAACTTGAAAGTCAGGTTTACTACCTCTTTCAGGAACTGCGTGATGAATTCCCAAAACTGGATTCCAAGATCAACGCCATCCTCAACAAACTCAAGGAACAACGCATTATCATCGCCAACCACATGCACGCAGGTGATGGTAACTGCCATGTAAACATCCCGGTCAACTCCAACGATCCTGAAATGCTGCACAGTGCTCACGAAGCGGTTGACGATGTTTTCAAAAAAGTCCTTGAACTCAAAGGTGAAGTCTCCGGCGAACACGGTATCGGCATCACCAAAATTGATTATCTTTCCGAAGAGAAGATCGAGGCCATCAAAGCATACAAACTTAAGGTGGACCCGCTCAACATTCTCAACCCCGGAAAGCTTACCCGCAGAAAACTTCCTTCTCCGGCATACACATTCTCGTTCAACAGACTCATCAATGACCTGAACAAGACTGCCATCAAGGATAAAGAACACCTGATGGAGCTGCTTCAGAACATTCAGACATGTACCCGCTGCGGAAAGTGCAAGCAGGTATGCCCCATGTTTTATCCGCAAAAGGGACTTATGTACCATCCCCGCAACAAAAACATTGCGCTTGGTGCACTTATTGAGGCTATCTACTATTCGCAGGTACAGCGCGGGGAACCTTCTCCTGAACTCATGACCAGACTGAGGAAAATCATGGAGCACTGCACTGCCTGCGGACGCTGCACCTCTGTCTGCCCCATCAAGATCGATTCCGCCGGAGCAGCACTTCAAATCCGCTCTTTCCTCGAATACAAGGGAACCGGAGGGCATCCAATTAAGAATGCCGTGCTTGGCTTCGTAGCCAAAGACCCGCAGAGCAGGTTGCCTAAGACCGCTAAATTTCTGTCCCTATCCGCAGGATTGCAGGCTAAAGCTGTGGGACTAGTTCCCGGCCACTGGCGCAGGCGTATGGAATCCCCCATGCTGCACAGCAAAACTCCGGCAATGGATTTCCGTAACCTTTCCGAGTCAATCAATCTCGATAAGGGTTCCATGTTCATGCAGAACACCCCGGCACCGGACAGTGTTTACTATTTCCCTGGCTGCGGCGCGTCATTGTTTTCCAAAGACATCGGTATGGCAACCCTGTATCTGTTGCTGAAATCAGGTGTTAACGTTGTCATGCCTGCCAAGCACCTTTGCTGCGGTTATCCGCTGCTGGCAAGCGGTTGCGTGGAGGCATACAACACCAACCGTCACCGCAATATCAGCGATATCCAGTACCGTATCGCCAAGGCATCCATAGTAGGGATGAATGTTTCCACCCTGATCACAGCATGTGGAACCTGTCGCGAATCCCTTGAATCCTATGAATTCAAGGAACTTGGCTACGAACTCAAGCGCAGTGATGCCATGCAGTATCTGCTTAGCAATCCGGGCAACCTGAACTTCGCCAACGTCAGTCCGGCGCAGGAAGTGATATACCACGCATCCTGCCACACAGAATGGACAGAAGTGCAGAAAAACAAGGCACCTGAAATGTACCGCAGAGCTATTGCTGATATACTCAACACCGAAGTTACCCTCTCCCCCGGTTGTTGCGGAGAATCCGGTCTAGGCTCCATCACCAGCCCCGAAATCTATAACAAGTTGAGGGACCGCAAAGGCGGCCAGCTCAAAAAAGATCTTCAGGGCCACGATAAAGAAACTCCTATTCTGGTTGGCTGCCCTTCCTGCAAGGTCGGTATCAAACGCAACATGCAGAACCTTAAAAAGCAGAACCGTGTACTTCACACAGTTGAGTATATGGCTGAACTCATCGGCGGACCCAAGTGGCGCAAGGATTTCAAGAAAGAACTTGAACGAGCCACTCGTCAGGATGAATTGGTATTGATTTAAAAAGACATACGACTCATAAAACGTGCCCCCGGCTGCCCTTCGTGGACCTTGCCGGGGGCATTTTAATGCGCTATGGCGCTTATGAATATACTTTCCCCTCGGGAGCTTAACCATTTTTTTGAGAAATGGGTTAGGAATCCCAAAACTTTTGATCTGGCTTCGCCGTTCTATTTTCAGGAACCTCTTTATACACTTCCGGCGAAGCATAAATAGAACTCTTTGAAAGTGAGGGGATGGGGTCTGTGGAAGGGGAGAGAGTACTCTCTCCCCTTCCACAGACCCCGGAGGCATCTTTACATGAAAGCATTAGGTATTGATTTTGGAACAAAGCGTGTTGGTTTGGCGATAACTGACCCAGACAAAGTTTTTACTTTTCCGTATAAGGTCATGCAACGTACAACCCGCGATGCAATGTTCTCTGAATTGCTTGAAATTATAGAAAATGAAAAGATCGATGAAATTGTCATAGGTCTTCCCTTATCTCTGGACGGAGAGGACACTTTGACTACGCGGCAGGTTCGCAATTTTGCGGCGTCGCTGGAAAGAAGGGTTGACTTACCGATTCATCTTGTTGATGAAAGACTCAGCTCAATCGCAGCTGAAGATGAACTCAAGGAGGCCGGACTTTGGGACCGGAAACGAAAGAAAAATCTGGACAGCCAGGCAGCAAAAATAATTCTGGAAACATGGCTCGCCCGAGCATAATTCTGCGCTATGTGATGCCTACAATCGCTTTCGGGTGTATGGCATTGATGTTGGTTGCAGGTTGGTTTCTGTACCGAAACTGGACTTTCCTGAATGTTCCACCGGATATGGAAGGACGCGAGATACTTTTCAGCGTTGATCCGGGACAGCCCTTGTGGACTGTTTCCGGAAATCTTGCAAAAGCAGGGCTGATCACGGATGCCAAACAGTTCCGTGAATACGCACAGGCTCAAGGCAAGTCTTCAAAAATACGCGCCGGAGAATTCAGCCTTTGGTCCAACATGACCGCACCTCAGGTGCTTGATACGTTGACTACTTCTTCCGGCATACTTCACAAATTTTCAGTGCGAGAAGGACTGACATGGTGGGCAACAGCCAAGGAAGCGGAAAAATCCGGGCTGACCAATTATGCAGAATTCAAAAAAGCGGTCGCTGACCCCGCCCTGCTGGCTGAGTATAAAATTCCGGCCAAAAATGCTGAAGGCTACCTTTTTCCGGAAACCTACCTGATGACCCGGCCAAAGAACGAAACGGGTAAAATCATGGTGGAAACCATGCTCAAAGAATTCCGCAAAGCGGCAAATGAGGCTTGGAACGGAACACTCCCTTCCCCGGCGGAAATACACAAAGCCGTGATCCTTGCTTCCCTAATTGAGAAGGAAACCGGTGACATAAGTGAACGGCGCACCATTGCCGGAGTCTTTGCCAACCGCTTGAATAAGGGCTACCTGCTGCAATGTGACCCGACGATAATTTACGGTCTGGGTGAAACATTTGACGGCAACCTGCGCAAGAAGCATTTAAACGATGACTCAAACCCCTACAATACATATAAGCACAGGGGATTGCCTCCGGGACCGATTTGTTCGCCGGGCCTCGACTCACTAAAAGCGGCCATTAATCCGGAAAAGCATTTATACCTTTACTTTGTAGCCAAAGGTGACGGATCGCACTACTTCAGCAAGTCACTGAAAGAACACAATGAGGCTGTAAAAAAGTATCAACTACGCCGTAACCGAAAGACATACAGGTCTTACAATTAGGAACAAAGAATATCACGAAAGAAAGGGCGGACCAGAGTCACAGGACTCAGGTCCGCCCTTTCTGCTTTTAGCAGTCAAATCCATGCCGGCGTCTATGGCGTAATAAAAGCCCCTTTGGACTTTAGGGGACAAGAAGCTACAAACTCGCCCGCGCATCAGCTTCCGTTTCATAAACAGAAGCCATCTGGGTTATTCCCATGGAATGCAGTACGGACCGAAAATTTTCTGAAAGCCCGGCTATGTGTACGCCGCAACCACGGGTTCGTGCCTTTTCCACCAGTTTCAACAGAGAATCCATGGCTGCGCCGTTGATTGAGGATTTCTCCTGAAAAATAAGGAGAAAGGTCCCCTTAGCTGTGGAAAGAGCCTCATCAAAGACATCGAGCAATAACCCTTCGGACTTTGAAGTAAGGTTGCCTGTTACATTGATCACCGCCAGATCATCTTCAAGAGTCAGGCGGATATCTTTCTGTCGGCTACGGGCAAATTCAATCCTGTCCTGTGAAAGCTTCAAGGCTTTCTCAAGATCCTCACGCTTCACGGGTTTATTGAGAAAATCTGTGGCATCAAGATTAAGGGCTTTGATGGCAAGTTCCATGTCACCATGCCCGGTGATCACAATCACCTCGGAATCAGGAGAGATGGATTTAATTCTTCCCAGCACCTGTAAACCGTCCATGCCGGGCATTTTTATGTCAGTCATTACCAAATCAGGTTGTTCAGTATCAAATATCCTGACCCCTGCTTCGCCATTTTCTGCAGTAAGCACCTCATGACCATATGCCGTCAGCAACATCTTGAACATGTTCAAGGTAGCTTTCTCATCGTCAATTACAAGAATTTTGCTCACGCCAAACCCCGATATACTAATAATTTATAATTAATTATCTTCCGCAGCAGCCGGAAAAGAAATTATGAATGAAGTTCCCCTGCCAGGTTCACTCTCTATATCAATGCTGCCATTATAGTCTCTTACTATGCCATAGGTTATGGCAAGGCCCAACCCCATTCCATATCCTACCTCTTTGGTACTGAAAAATGGCTCAAAAATCTTGTCGCGCACTTCTTCTGTGATGCCGGCCCCCGTATCAGAGACACGGACCCGAACCAGACCACCGGCCTTGTAGGTCGATATGGTTATGGAATCTTTGCTTTCCACACCAAGATTGTCACGTTTCTCGGCAATAGCATCGCGGGCATTGTTCACCAGATTAAAGAAGACCTGCTGTAAACGGTTATCTTCGGCGACAACCTTTGGCAGACCTTCTCCAAGATCAAGATGAATGGAAATATTCTGCAACTCGAACTGCTTTGTAACCAGTCTGAGCACTCCTTTGACCGGGACATTGATATCCACCCTGTCTGTCTTGAAACCCGACTTACGGCCAAAAGCGCGCAGAGCACTGATAATCTCAGCGGCACGGTCCACCTGACTGCTGACTTCTCTGGCAACCTCTTCAAGCTGGGTAGCAGGCACATCACGTCCCTGCTCAGCCATTAGGGCAAGGTATTCACTACCCATCTTGATCGCATTAAGCGGCTGATTGACCTCATGGGCCACACCGGCCGACATTTCACCAAGTGATTTCATTTTGGCTGCCTGCACCAGCTGAGCGTCTTTTTCAATAATCTCAGTTACGTCGTTTACAGCCACAATCATTGAAGGCTTACTTTTGTAGGTAATAGGACAGACGTGCATATTCACGTAAACAGGACTTCCGTTCTTCCGGTAATGAATAATCTTCGGATAATATACACACCCGGCAGGCCCGCCATATTCCTCAAAAGCCTGAATACATTCCTCATTGGACTCCGGACCGAGACGCAGGAACTGCTCCCCAATCAACTCTTCGCGGGAATATCCATAAAGCTCGGTAACACGTGGATTGGCATCAATGATTGTAAAATCATTACAGGATACTACGAGAACAGGATCAGGTCCGCTGTCAAACAGTGATTTATATTTCTCTTCAGACTCGCGCAACTTACGGCGGTAAAGCTTGATAGACCAGACCATATTTCTAAAACTGTCAGCCAGTTGAACAACCTCATCTCCCTCGCGCTTGTAATAAAAACTGCAGTCGCGGCACTGCTGAGCATTAGCTTGCCCATCAATGCCTCTGTTGTCCCCATAAGTCAGCAGATCAAAGTGCCAGCAGGGAAAATCAGTATTGTGGTACGCAGGGCAGCTGGATGCATCCCAATCAGTCTCTCCAGTCAACAAGTCCAGACTGAAATCAAAATTCCCCCGTGAAAGCTCATCCGAAACACGGGTGAGAGTACTCACCGGTTGTGTGATGTACTTCGCTAAACGGTGGCTTATTACAAAAATGATGATAACGACAAAAGAGATAAAACCAAGAAATGTGAACCGTAATGTCGAAACCAGCTGGTCGATATGAATTTTGTTCAGTCCGACATGAACAGTTCCTATGCGGTACAGACCTTCTTTGATCGGGACCGCAATGTCATATGCGGAAGTCCGCCCAAGGTCGATGCGCCGGAGAGATTTATCTTCACCTTCAGGAATGGGATTAGCAAGATCAAGGCCCTTGGGAAACGGCTTGGTGAAGGTATGGCATAAGACCTCCCCGTCCTTGCCAAGAATATAAATGTAAGTGATCAGGTGCTGCCTTTCACGCAATTTTGCTTCCTCGAAAGCAAGACTCAACAGCCGGGGGTAATCTTTGTCCAGAATAAATCCGGCCCCGCGTTCGGCAATTGAATATGCGATTGCGACGCCGCGCAGCTCCAGTTCCTTAGTCAGAGAGGAAACCAGAATCCAGCGTGCCAGCAATGCAATTATTGCACTGATTATTAAAATTACTCCGAGTGTGGAGAAAAAGATTTTATTTTTAAGGGTAAGCCCGGAAAAACGTTTTATAAGTTCCTGCTTTGAAAAAATACTTATCATGAAGCACCCTTAATCAATTCCGACCAATCCCGGATCAACTCGAACCTGCCCTTTTTAAAACGGGTGAAATAGACTTTATCCATACCTTGATGGTCCATTTGGCCGTAAGAAACGGTGATTCCCGGTGCTATTTCAAATTTATTCATACTTTCAATAGCCTTGATAAAACCTTCCCGGCTAAGTTCCCGCCCACTGCGCCGCAGCCCTTCCGCAAGGATGCGGGCATTAAAAAAACCTTCAAGACCGACCAGATTCGGAGTGTCCTGCGGGTAGTACCGTTTGAGCAGGCTTATATAACTGGCAGCTTCGGAACTTGAAAGATCGCGGTCATCGGCAAATGGCGGAACAACCTGTGACATTATCACCAGTTCACGATCCGAATGGAGATTGCGGGCAAACTCTCGCGCTCCCATAAAAGATACAGTGTAGTAAACCGGATTAGCGCCTTCCTTGCGAAGCAACTCCATAAATTTGATGCATGGCCCGCTTGTACCGATCATAAAAACCGCTTCTGCTCCGGAGTCCTTGATCCGCTCTACTCCCTCGCTTACATCTAATGAACCGCGGGTATACGACCCCCTTGCAACCGGCTCAAGGTCGTAATCCTTAAGGGCCAGCTCAGTTCCGGTCAGTCCGTCAAACCCGAAAGCATCATATTGGTAAAAAACTGCGATCTTTGTAATTTTCAGATCTTCTACCATATGACGCACTGCTTCCCTGGTTTCCTGATAGTATGAAGGCCTGATGTTTATGACGTAGCGATTGAAAGGTTTGCGCAAGGCATCGGCCCCTGTAAACATTCCAAGCAGGGGGATGTGTGCATCTTCCACCAGAGGAAGGACCTCAACTGTTGTAGGAGTCCCCACGTAGCAAAACAGCGCAAAAATTTTATCCTTGATGAGAAGCTTCTGGGTATTAATTAAACATTTGGGAGGATCATAAGAATCATCATAGGCAACAACTTCCACTGTGCGGCCATGGATGCCGCCGTTGTCATTAACATGCTTAAGATAGGCGAGTGCGCCGTGTAAAGTCTGGACTCCCAGATAGCTGGCATGCCCTTCAAGAGCCAGAGAAGCCCCGAAAACAACTTTATCAGGGTAAATTCCGGCATTGTCACTTTCTTCCACCTCAACGGAAACCGACCGCTCACACGCAACGAGTAACAGAAATAAAACCAGCAGTAATATCTTTTTCATATGCTAAATTCCATGTTCAGGATGTGCCAGACTCATGGCCATAACCGCCTGCCCTTTGAACAAAGAACTGCGCTTGCGCGGCGGAATGCTCAAGCTACGTAAAAACTGAAAACTCATCCGGGTCATTCCTGCCCCGACCCCTTTGGCAGCCCTGACCTCCGCATGAATAAGATGAGGCTGGAATATCCTGCTTTTCGGCTGGTAGATAAGCATACACAGAAGAACTTTGTCATTTCGAGATATGACACTTCCACCTTTTCGAACCCTTGCCGTAAGAGCAATCCCCCCCTTGGAAATATCTAGCACCTGTTCCGCTGAAGGGTTTGGGGTTTTAAACTTACGGTTATCGATCATCACTTCCGGTTCAACCTTATCCAAAATCTGCTCAATATCGTAATCTTCCGATTCAAGACGCCAGATTTTAATCTTGATATACCGCTGATCAGCCACCTTACGGCGTGCAAACACCCTGCGCTTTATAAAACCGAAAGAAGACCTTCTGGTAATTACCATCCCTTTTTCATCAGACCTACTGGAGAGCTGTCCAACAAAAGCATTTACCCTCTTATCCCCTCTCTGCATTTCAGCAAAAATGCATTTAACCTGCATACCGGGCGCAAGCAAATCCTCGCTGACAAGGTCTTCAAAGGTAAAAACAATGTTATGCCCTTCTATTCCGGAAGCAGTCACTACTGCAGCCAAAGAACGTTGCCCGGAACGCTCCGCCAGGACATCAACCGGAATCCGGCTCATCACAAGCTTATTCAGAATATCTGCATCACTGGAAACCTTCCACAGGCTGTTAGCAGCTGACACATTACGCGCAATGCTGCTGCGACTTTTATCCGTATCAACTTCTACCTCACCATCAGCAAAATGGACTCCCAAAGGAGTGTTGCTCAACAAGCTCTGTAGAAACTTTTTAACCCCAAATTTTCGTAGCCAATGAATCAACAGGAGAACCAGAAGAACAACTGAAAGGACCAGGAAAAATACTTTCACTTCTCCCGGCATTGGGGGCAGACCGTGAAATGTGTCCTGAATTGTTCCAAGGAATCTGGTATCGACTTTAGACTGTATCATATTTTGATTTTATTACGGTAATTTTATAAAAGCAAAGCTCTCTAGGGTGTCACTTTCATTTAAATATATTATTACTGTGATATATCAAAAGTGCAGTATACACTACAATTCATCAATGCCAATTAATTTTTATTTTCATGAACCTAACCCTTGCCGAGTTTGAATACAATATGTAAATATGATCACAATTTGGCAACTGACAAGGAGGTAATATGGCCGGAAAAATTCTAGTTGTGGACGATGAAGTTCACATCAGGATGCTTCTAGAACAGACGCTGGAAGAGCTGGAAGATGATTACGGTGTAGAGCTGCTTACGGCCGAAAACGGGGAAGAAGGACTGGATTGCATCCGGGAGGAACGTCCTGAATTGGTTTTTCTCGACATCATGATGCCATACATGAATGGATATGAAGTTTGTCAGGCTGTCCGGGAAGATGTCAGTCTCTCCGGTATAAAAATAATCCTGTTAACAGCCAAAGGTCAAGAAGCAGACCGTAAGCATGGCCTTGAACTGGGCGCTGAACGGTATATGACCAAACCTTTCGACCCAGATGAAATTCTTGAGGTAGCCAAAGCAATTCTGAACATTAAGGACTGATGATAATCCTATGAATGCAGGACTGAATCCGGAAATACGTCTTAAAAGAATCTTGAAGCCCAAGAAGCTTAAATCCTTCTTCCAGAAGGCGTTGCCTTTACTCCCTGATGAATCAGTTTTATGTGTCTATATCGATGGGAAACCTATCTTCTGCGCCGAACCAGTGCAGCCCTCATTTGAAGAAACAATTTCCAGCCCCCTCAAGACTCCGTCCGGTGACAACCTGAGTCTAGGTGTTTTTATTTCCAACCGTGACCAGCTTCTTGAACCGGAGCTGAACCACATCAAATCAGTTCTTGAATTTGCCGCCTTTTCGATCTCCAATTACATTGCGTCCGAAACAGCCAGACGCCAGATCGGAGAAGAAACCCTCGCTAAGTACCGGGAACTGGCTCTCCTGCATCGTTCAATCGTTGAATTAAACAATTCCCTGCGGCTCAAAGACGTTATCACTGCTCTGACTACTGAATGCAAAACTTCCGCGCTTCCTGCCGAGATGGGTGCTGTGTATCTTCCTGAAGAAGCGGGATTCACCATTTTCGACAGCTTCGGCGGATTTTCCAACGAAGAACTCGAAAACATCGTTGAATGCACACTTTTCAAAGATATCATTGCCAGTCTGCGTGGAGAAATAATAAACGATGTAGTTAAAGATAAACGCTGTCACGGTAAGCTTTCATCAAACATACGCTCCATGCTGATCATGCCTATTCCCTCTCCCAATGTATGCGAGGGAGTCCTCATTCTGACCTCTCCTGCAAAGAACGCCTTTAATGCAGCCCACCTGAAACATGTCAGCACGCTTTCCTCGGTGGCCGGCATCTCAATCAGCAATGCATACAACTTTGAATCTATCAGAATTCTGATGGACGCACTGCTGAAAGCTCTGGCCGAGGCTATTGATGCCCGGGACCCCTTCACCGCAGGTCATTCAGAACGGGTAGCGCATCTCGCTGTTTCATTCGCCAGACATATTTCGCAGGACAATCAACATTTTGAGCATATCACTTTTACAGATGAACAGCTGCGTGAAATTTTCTACTCCGGAATTCTACACGACATCGGAAAAATCGGAATTAAAGAAGAGGTCTTGACCAAGAAAACAAGGCTTCCCAAGTCCATGGTTGATATTATCGGCATGCGCTTAAAGCTCTTCGGTATCCACCACATGCACAAGTGGGAAGAAGATTACAAACGTATCAAGCATATAAACAACTCCTTAAATCCGGCGCAAGAAGATCTGGATTTCGTCAACGCCATGAGCAACATGAGATTCAAGGTCAACGGTTCAACAATTCATATGCTTCAACCTGACGAAAGGGAAAGCCTGACAGTGCGGCGTGGAAACCTGACCGCCGAAGAACGAATGGAAATTGAGCGCCACCCTGCCGAGAGTAAACGAATTCTCGAACATATCCCATTTCAGGATGATCTGGCACAGTTATTAGCCATTATCGGCCAGCACCACGAAAGACTGGACGGTTCAGGTTATCCTGAAGGCCTTTCCGGTGATGCCATTCTCATCCAAAGCAGGATACTGGCCATCGTAGACATCTATGATGCAGTAACTCAAGAAAGACATTACAAGCCTGCAACTCCCAAAGAACGGGCGTTGAAAATTCTTTCTCTCGAAGCCGGGGAAGGCAAGCTTGATATGTCTTTGGTAAAATTTTTCATAAACAATATTTCTGCCATTGAAACAGGAGCGGAATCTATTGACCTTGACCGACCGGTTTCCTCCAGGTTCTGCAAAATTCCTCGTGGCAGTTTGAATTAATTTTTATCCCGGAACAACTGCTCCGGGTGTTTTTTTGTCTGCAACCAGCCCGAGACCCAACGGACCAGACGGTATGCGTGGGTCAGTAGGCTGCAACTTTTGGGATGCCCGGTATGAACAAAGCCTTGTCCTCTTTAATTATCTCCCTGCTCACATTAACGCTGTTTTGTGCGACCGCAACAGCCGATAATCCGAAGCCTTTCCTGCTCGGCATGTCCGCAGCCTTCACTGGGCCAAGCAAAGGTCTGGGCATTGAGCTTTATCGCGGTTCGAAAGCTTATTTTGATCAAATCAATGCTCGGGGCGGTATCAACGGGCGCCGAGTGGTTATTAAAGTCATGGATGACGGCTACAACCCGGAACCAGCTATCCGCAATACCATCAAACTGGTTGAGAACGAAAAGGTTGATTGTCTTTTCAATTATGTAGGAACACCGACTGTTACCCGCGTTCTCCCGGTGATTAAGCATTTCAACTCTAAAAAACCTGAATTCCTTTTTTTCCCATTCACAGGTGCACAGCCCCAGCGTGAATTTCCATACGAAGATTATGTCTTCAATCTGCGCGCTTCCTACCGTCAGGAAACCTGGGGCTTAGTTCATAATCTTTATATGGTCGGACGCACCCGTATAGCTGTATTCTATCAGGCCGATGCTTATGGCCGAAGCGGATGGGACGGGGTTCGCAAGGCTCTGGCAGAAATGGACCTAAGCATCGTCTCTGAAGCTACCTACCGTAGGGGGGCGTCTTTCACTGACTCCATGAAAGAACAGGTCGAAATTCTCAAAAGAGGCAAACCGGACGCAATCATTGCTGTTGGTGCTTACGAGGCATGCGCGGCATTCATACGAGATGCGCGCGATGCTGGAGTTGAAATTCCTATTTGCAACCTTTCTTTTGTGGGCAGTGAAAATATGCTCGACCTGCTGTATGGACTAGAGAATGAAAATGGTAAGGATTACACTTCGGAACTTATCAACTCCCAGACAGTTCCCAGTTATGAAGATACAAGACTTGAAGCTGTACGTGAATACAGGAATGCAATGGCTCAGAATCCTCCACCGCCTGAAGGATTCAGCAAGGGCTACCAGACCCAAGAATACAGCTTTATCAGCTTTGAGGGGTTCCTGAATGCCAAGGTTATGGCCCACATACTTGAACGAATGACCTTGCCGCAGTACCAAAACAACATTTATGCGGCAACACTGTCCATCCGCAATCTTGACATAGGTATTGGAAACGACATCAGCTTCGGACGCGGTAAACATCAGGGACTTGATGAAGTATATTATACAAAGGTCTCCGACGGGAAATTCGTTCCGCTAACCGACTGGAAAAGGTGGAGTAAATGAAATTTAAAATGAGAATATCCAAAATACTCCAGAAAACGATGCTCCTGAACTTCATTCTGTTCGGGGTAATCTCCACATCCATGTCGCTGATTTCGGCGCTGACTCTGCAAGACCACATGGTCAACGAATACATCAGCAAAGGAAAGGCAATTGCCAGCAGCATCGCCAGTTCTAGTGTAGAGATTCTGCTCAACCGCGATGCTTCAACTATCCAATCCATGATTGACCAGTTCAAGATTAGTGACGGCGCAGCCTATGTCTATGTTCAGGATTCAAACGGAGATATCATTTCGCATACGTTTGTGCCTGAAGTACCTGAAATTCTCAGCGGAACGAGCATTCATCCCAAAACCATATCCATCCGCGAACTTGAAGTACCCGGCTCGGGTAATATCATCGACATAACCAAACCTATCCTTGCAGGGATGGCCGGTTACGTCCATGTAGGCATGGACAAAGGCATAATCAATAAATACGTATGGGCCGCCATCGCAAAACTGCAAGTGGTCATGTTTTTTATCTTCTGGGGCAGTGTTTTCATACTTTACATGATGGTTAAGCGTATATCTGAGCCGCTTAACCAACTAACAGAATATGCAGAAAAATTATCAAACCACGACTTTACCGGAGATATTAAAATCACATCCAAAGATGAAATCGGTCTGCTCGCCCGAACCATGAAAAATATGGCTGACGAACTGACCACGCTGATTTCAGGACTGGAACGGGCAGTGACAAACGCCACCAGTGAGCTGCAAGACACCCTGACATACATGGAAGTCATTATGGACAACCTTGCGGACGGACTTCTTGTTGTTGATATTACCGGTAAGATATCCGTGACCAATCCAGCTCTGGGTGAGTTGTTCGGCATAACCGAGGAAGAGATCAAAGGTAGAGAAATAAATGCTTATTTTCCTGAGGAGATGAATACTCTTTTCCAACTGGTTAAGGGCAGTAATCACGAGATCTTTTCGGCCGAGATCCATCTTAAAGGGCGCCGGACAGGAAAAGCTGTGGCTACCCCCATTCATAAAAGAAATGAGGAAGATACGTTCAATGGCTGCCTCGGTGTGGTTATACTTGTTCGGGACATTACTTACGAAAAAGAAGTGGATAACCTGAAAACAGACTTTATATCCACTGTTTCGCATGAACTTCGAACTCCCATGACCTCTATTCTCGGGTTCGCAAAGATCATTAAGAAAAAACTTGAGAAATCGGTATTTCCATCCTGCGGTAATCCAGATCAAAAGACTCAAAAAGCGATCAGACAGGTGCAGGACAACATAGGTATTATTATTTCCGAAGGGCAGCGTCTTACTGACCTCATCAACGACGTACTTGACATTGCAAAGATGGAATCGGGCAAAATCGTCTGGAAAAAGGTTCCAATTGAGATTGCCGATGTGATTGACAGTTCAATCCAGACAACAAGCCCACTCTGGCAGAGCAGAAAACTGGATATGGTCGTCGACGTGGAGGACAACATCCCTACCATGTACGGCGACCGGGACAGGGTAATGCAGGTTTTTGTCAATCTCATCTCCAACGCTGTCAAATTTACAAGTTCCGGTTCCATCACCTGCACAGCCCGTGCGCATGATGATGAAATAATGGTCAGCGTGAGTGACACCGGAAGTGGTATTTCTCCCGAGGACCAGAAAAAAATCTTTGAAAGGTTCAAACAGGCTGGTGATACCCTGACCGGTAAACCGAAAGGAACCGGACTGGGACTGCCCATTTGCAAGCAGATTGTTGAGCACCACAAAGGCCGTATCTGGGTAGACAGTAAACTGGGAGAAGGCAGCTCTTTCCATTTTACCATGGCGATTGACACACCAGATGAGGTCATCCCTCTCCCCGGACCGATAACCAAAGCGCCCAGCAGGGAAACTCGGCCCGGTAATGAAGCCAGCCCATTGATCATGGTCGCTGACGATGACCCGGCACTGAACGAATTTCTTTCCCAGGTTCTGGAAGAAGAAGGCTACCGGATTATAACTGTCACTGACGGGCAGGAAGCTGTAGAAACAGCTAAAACAAGGATGCCGCAACTGATCACCATGGATCTGAAAATGCCTGTTATGGACGGAGCTCAAGCGATTACCGCGCTTCGTCAGGACCCGTCCACCAGACATATCCCGGTAATCGTGATCAGTGCTCTTGCTGAGGGGCAGCTGGCTGGCGGAGATGCCGCCCTCATTAAACCTATTGATGAAAAAAGGCTGGTCGAAACCATCCACGGCCTGCTGCAGGAAGATTTAATTATGACAGACCCCTGCATGGTTCTGGGCAATGAAACCGATCCTCCGGCCGACAATCTACTCGTTATTTGTCCCGGTAAAATCAATTACTGCCCGCCATCTGATATCTGGAACCGTGTATCTTCAGGGTTTAAGGGGACTATTTTCATTACCGCTGAGCTGAGTACCAGCCTTGACCTGGACCGTCTTTCACAAACACCAGACGTACAGATTGTTATTTTACCGGAAAACTGATATCCTTCTGTCTATGGAAATAGCGACAGAATACGAAATAACAAAATATGCCAGCTGTAAAGAGTGCTCATACACAGGATCGCTTGCTTCTTTCGGGAAGCAGGCGGCCCTGCTTCCTGATGAAACAAAAATAATCTGCCCTCAATGCGGTACGGTGTCTAAGCATAAAGACTGCGCATTTAACAAAGGTCCCGATTCGCTGCCTGAAGGCATGACCTTTATCTCCGGCGGTCAGACCGGGGTAGACCGTGGGGCGCTTGATGCAGCAATAGCGCGGAACATCCCCCACCGGGGATGGTGTCCCAAAGGACGCAAAGCAGAAGACGGCGTCATTCCCGGCAAATATAATATGCAGGAAACCGTTGGCTGGCAGTACTGGATTAGAACGGAAAAAAACGTGCTGGAGTCGGACGGTACTCTTATCTTTAGCGGCAGACACAAATCTAAAGGAACAGCCCTGACCCTTCGCCTTGCAAAAAAATATCACAAGCCAGTTGCAGTTATAGCGCTGGATAGCCCGGATGCAGCTGAAACTGTTCGGGCATGGATTGCTGCAAATAATATCAGGGAAATGAATGTGGCCGGCCCACGGGAAAGCGGCATGCCGGGAATTGAAAAAAAAACAAGGGAATTGCTTGCCAGCCTCTGACTCAGCTTGCAGGAATAAATACGCAGTTATCCAATAACTTCCTTAATTTTATGAGGACAATACGTATTTCATCCTCTGCACGGTCCAAAGTATGCTGGTGAAGAACTTCCAGCTCAGCCGCGTACACAGTGAATCCGAAAGTCAAAGCTGCACCTTTTGAGGAATGCAGCATTTCCCGCATAAGCTCGTAGTCGCGATCTTCAGCGCAATTGGCCATTATTGCCAATTCCGAAGAAAGAGACTCCATGAACACAGGAACCAATTCATAGATTTCCGGTTCCACGGTAACTTTGATGCGGGAAAAAACGGGCAAATGAAACTCCTTAAAAAAGTATCAGACACTTAGTTCATACTTGATCCACCCTTATATATATAAAAAAATAAATTCAAAAATACATTATATTTTAGTAATCCGGGAAAACTTTTCCAGCTGAAAATCAATATTAATTTCTGCTTGACTTCTCATTGGACAAACTTAATATATGAACAGTTGTTCATATATAAACATATCGAGTCTAATCATGTCGAATAAAACAGACTGCTGTTCCACACACAGCCCGACCCCCGGTGCTGTGGAACTAGTAAAAAGTAAAAGCTGCCCTGAAAATACCATGACTGATCTGGCCGCGATCTTCAAGATTCTTGGAGAGCCGGTACGGATTAAGATACTACATGCCCTTTCCATCACCAACCTATGTGTCTGTGACTTATCCGAACTGCTGGAGATGAGTCATTCTGCTGTATCCCACCAATTGCGTATTCTAAGAACCGCACGCATGGTGCGGTTTGAAAAGGACGGTCGCAGAGCCATTTACAGGCTCGACGACAAGCACGTTGAATTAATTATGCAGACGGCTTTGGCCCATATGCTAGGCAATGGCTGTGAAGCTCTGCAAGGAGATAAATAGATGTTCGAAACGTTATCATTAATAATGCATGAATCATGGAATGTCCTGCTAGAATCAGCACCGTTCATGCTACTGGGTTTTTTCATTGCGGGACTGCTAAAGGCCTACGTAGGCCCTGAGTTTATTTCAAAAAACCTTGGTTCTGGAAAAACATCGGACGTGATCAAAGCTTCCATTCTCGGTGTTCCGATACCGCTCTGCAGTTGCGGCGTAATCCCCGCAGCCGCGCAGTTGCGACAGCAGGGAGCGAGCAAAGGGGCGACTACCTCATTTCTGATCTCCACCCCTGAAACCGGTGTGGATTCAATTGCTGTGACATATGCCTTACTTGACCCGGTTATGGCCTTCATTAGACCATTCGCTGCTTTTTTAACTGCAATGGTCGCAGGCATCCTAGTTGACAGGGATGATAAAAAGCACAAAATCGAAGCACACAATTTAATACCAACTGCAATACTCAGCCCTGAAATTAGGTCTAATATGGTTGTTGAAGGCTGTGGATGCTCTTCGCCAAAACATACTCATACTGCGGCTAACAACTTCCATAAATCTGAATGCGGATGTTCATCCAAACTGCACGCACCACTTACCGAACGGGGCTGCTGCGACTCAGGATGCGGAGACTCTCCCGAAAAAGCCCATGATCACGCTGAATGCTCTGATTCCGGTTGCGGATGCGGGCACAACCATTCCGAGGAACGTCCGGATTCTTTTACAGGCAAATTATATTACGGAATGCAATATTCCTTCGGTAATCTTCTTCAGGATATTGGACTCTGGTTCCTCGCCGGGGTGCTGCTGGCAGGAATATTCGGAGCCTTGATCCCAGACGGATTCATTGAGCGTAATCTGGGAGACGGCTTTATGCCCCTACTGATAATGCTTGCTGCGGCTGTCCCACTCTACGTATGCGCCACGGCATCTACTCCCATTGCGGCTGCGCTGGCTCTAAAGGGATTATCCCCCGGAGCTGCACTGGTCTTTCTGCTGGCAGGACCGGCCACCAATGCCGCATCTTTCACTGTGGTTGCCAAGCTGCTAGGCAAACGTTCCGCACTGATCTACCTTGGTTCAATCATAGCATGTTCACTTGCGCTTGGGATGCTTACTAACTCGGTCTATTACTCTCTCGGCCTCAGCGTAACAGATTGGGTACAGTCTGGTTCAGAACATGGTCATAGTCTTCTTTACACCTTAAGCGCATTCATTCTTCTTGCCTTAATTGCTATTCCCAAGGTAACAACGCTAGTGAAAGGTAAATCATTGCACGATTGTTCACACTAAAAACAGAAGGTTGCATAGTGAGTACCAGATGCATGTCCAAAGACTGTAACTGGTCAGATTAAGTCATGCGATATCAAGTCTTTTAAGAAGCATAAACACAAATGAGATAGACTTCCGGGGGGTTGCAGATGACAGGTGAAGGCGTAGAAGCAATAATTGTTATGCTGGTTATTATTCTTGCCATTTTCAAGATGGTCAAAAGAACCGGAAGTGGGCTGGGTCAAACCTTTGCTCGGAATGAATCTGAGAAAAAAGAGACAGATAGCGATGAATAAAGATACCGCCGAAATAGAAGCGCAACTCGATGAATTGCGCGGCGCTGAAAACTTCATCGGCTTTTGCGCCTTTGACCTTTTTCTTGATAATGACGAATCCAAACGTAAAGATGGCGTGCTCAAAATCTCACGCCACAACATAACCCCGGAAACAGGATTCCTCAAGTTCACATTCATTGTGGATGTCTACGGAGACAAACTCCTCCGCAAACAAGTGCTGGAACTATTCTCACGTTTCCACGACAATGAGCTTAAATCCGAGACCGACCCTGATTTCATGTATATCAAACCGCCGGAACCGACGAATCAGAAAGATAAATCATGGTTCATAGGGGAAGTCTTTTTCCACTTCGATTCCATTAATGGATCTTCACGGGAAAACGTCTATAACTTCTTTCTCCCCTTCCTTACCCTGCGGTTACCGCTCGAATTCAGCGACCTGCAATGGTGGGAAACAGAAAAAGAAGTTAATGAGCAGAAAAAATCTGCGATTCAAGCCATTACAGATTTTATTATCAGCAAATTCTAAACAAAAATCCCCTGCTGCATCTGCAACAGGGGATTTAAATTTTGTGGTAATTAATATTAATACTTGAATCCGATTCTTTCACGAATCTCATCTATGTTCTCTTTGGCTTTGGCCCGAGCCTTTACTGTGCCTTCGTGAAGAATATCCCAGACTAGCTGCGGATTTTCATCCAGATGGCGACGGCGCTCCTGCATGGGCTCAAGAAACTTAGCCATATTCTCAGCCAGAAGCTTCTTACATTCAACACAACCACGGCTTGCATTGCGACATCCTTCCTCTATCTCAGCGCATGTCTCAGCATCGGTGAGCAGCTTGTGATAAGGATAAAGGTTACAAACTTCAGGATCACCCGGATCGGACTTTCTGAGTCTGTTTTTGTCTGTCAGCATGGACATAACCTTGGGCCTGACATCATCCATATGCTCACCAAGGAAGATGCCGTTATTATAGCTCTTTGACATCTTGCGACCATCAAGACCGGGAAGCTTGGCGTCCTCGGTAAGCATGGCAGCAGGCTCTGGGAAATATTCACCGTTCAGGTGGTTGAAGCGACGTGCGATCTCACGGGTCAGCTCCAGGTGCGGAAGCTGATCCTGACCAACGGGAACAAACGCTGGCTTGTACATGAGGATATCAGACGCCATGAGCACGGGATAACCAAGAAAACCGTAGGTGTTGAGTTCTTTCTGAACCAGCTCCTGCTTGAGTTCCTTATAGGTCGGGTTACGCTCGAGCCAACCCAGAGGAGTCAGCATGGACAGGATCAGATGCAGTTCAATATGCTCCTTAACCTGTGACTGATGAAAAATAACACATTTCTCAGGATCAAGACCGGCTGCAATCCAGTCTTTGACCAATTCGGGAACAAATCCACCAATCTTGCGGGGATCAGAATACTCACTGGTCATGGCATGCCAGTCGGCAACAAAAAAATAACATTCGTGATCTTCCTGAATCCTGACCCAGTTGACCAGAACACCGAAATAGTGCCCCAAATGCAACCTTCCGGTGGGCCTCATACCTGATACAATACGATTGTTTGTCTTACTCATTTTAAAAATCTTTTATGCTTGGTGGCTCTAATGAACCAGAAAATTATAGAAAAAACCTAAGGCCGGACTGATTATCTTGCCAAGCAGCCCGAGCATTGCCAGTACGATTACAATAATAAATCCGTACCGGAACGACATAAATTTGAATGCAGCCTCACGGGGCATGAATCCGGCTAGAATCTTACTTCCATCCAAAGGCGGTATGGGCAGCAGATTAAAAAAGCACAGGGCCAGATTTATGATGACTCCCGCATTGGCGATCATCATCGCAGGCACAAGAATCTTGAGCATCAGCGGTGAAAAACCGTTCGCGTCGAGTGAACCAATGACCTTTACGACAATTGAGAACAATACCGCAAGTACCATGTTTGCCGCCGGACCAGCCAAAGCGACAATCATCATATCCCGCTGCGGATTCTTGAAATACATGGGATTAACCGGAACCGGTTTAGCCCAGCCGATCATGCGGGTAAGCACGAGGGCAAGGGTTCCCATCGGATCAAGATGCTTTAAAGGATTCAAAGTAAGACGTCCGGCCTGTTTAGCCGAGGGGTCACCTAAAAGATAGGCTGCGAAGCCATGCGAGGCTTCATGACAAGTAATTGCAAGAAGAAAAGGTAAAGCTAGGATGCTTATTTCTTTGATTGTGTTGGCAATGTCGAACATGGATTGTAAGCTTGTTCGCTTTTTAGAAGTGATAAATGGCAGGCCAGGAGGGATTCGAACCCCCAGCATTCGGTTTTGGAGACCGACGTTCTAGCCGTTGGAACTACTGGCCTGCATTTATGGCTTGAGACATCTCTGCCGTCAAAGCCAAGCGGGTTCTAGCACCCTCGATTGGCTTTGGCAAGTAAAAAAGGAGTCTATTTTCACAGACTCCTAAAAAAAATTAATTATTTTAGCCATCAGAGAGCACCAGAACAACCCGGAAATCACCCCAAGGCCTGCGAAACTTTCATCTTCAACTCGCTTAAATCAACGGATTTCACAACATAATGATCTGCCGCAATAGACTTCATATCATGCTTGAAACCATCATAGGCGGTGCTTAAAATAACCGGCAATTCCTGATCCTCTTGCCTGATCTCCTGCAGCAGGTCGAGACCGGAGCGGTTTATACCGAGTTTGATATCCAAAACAACGAGATCAGGATGCTCCCTCCCGATGACTTCCAGAATATCCTCAGTACCATCTGAAGTGGCCACTTTATAGCCTACGGCCTCCAGCTCTTCCCTGTAGAGCATCCGTATATGCTTTTCGTCGTCAACGACTAAAATTGTCTTCTGAGCCATATGCAACTCCTTAAAAGTCGTTTTTTTATTATTACCACTTTAGTTCATTCTTCAAGTTGGGGTCAACATTTATAGGCGATTTTTTGTTTCAGCCCACCATACAGATCATATTGTATACCCAATATCCGGAGACTACCATATATTATCAATGTTTTCCCGATCTGGATGCCTTTTTTTACGATTTTTCTTTATTGTAACCTGTACCGATAAAAATTCTCCCTCCCGGCAGTAGGAAAAGCTTGATGAAAACGGACTTAAACGCTAAATCCATAACCCTCGGCAACATCATATCATATAATAATAAATAAAAGGAGTCTGACCATGGTAATTGTCACCATCGAACCGGAAGGCCAGACAGTTGAATACACAAAATTGAATACAGTCCTGCAATTACTGAATAAACAGGGACTGCATCATACCGACACACTGGTCATCCGCAATGGCGAGCTGCTCACTCAGGATGAGCGTATCTTCCAAGGCGATGAAATTGAACTAAGAAAAGTAATTTCCGTAGGTTAAACATATGAAATGCAAGGTATGCAAAGCAAAGGCAGTCGTTTCACTACCCAGTCATAATGCCGCGTTCTGTAAAGAGCATTTTAATAATTTTTTCATGAAACAGGTTGCGCAGGGCATCAAACACCGAAAACTCCTTGAACGCGATGACAAAGTACTTGTCGCCCTTTCCGGCGGTAAGGATTCCCTCGGCCTTATGTACGCATTGGCCGAGCTTGGCTATGATGTCACCGGGCTTCACATTGATCTGGGAATCTTTGAGTCATCCATTAAAGCGCGTACGGTTGTAGAAAATTTCTGCAAAGACAAAGGCTACCCCCTGCGGGTGGTTGAGCTTGAGAAAGAAGGTGTGCCTATGCCGCTAATCAAAAAGCACATTCGCCGTCCAATCTGCGCTATCTGCGGAAAATTCAAACGCCATTACTTCAACAAGATCGCCATTGAAGAAGGCTACACGGCTCTTGCCACCGGTCACAACCTTGACGACGAAATAGCCAGGCTTTTCGCCAACACCCTGCGCTGGGATCAAGGCTACCTTTCCGATCAGGGACCGGTTCTGCCTGCGGAACACGGATTCGCCAAGAAAGTAAAACCCCTTTTCCGGGTCACTGAATATGAAAGTGCCATCTTTTCCTTTCTGGCCGGAATCCCTTACCATCATCTGCCATGTCCATATAGTGCCGGAGCAAGCTTTACCGGGCACAAGATGCTTTGGCGTGACATGGAACTGCGCAGCCCCGGAACAAAACGTGCTTTCTACAAAGGTTTTCTCGATCGCGGGCAGCCAGCTTTCGCCGCATATGAAAAAGAAGTGAAGGACTTTGAGATTGCCCCCTGTACCGAATGCGGCTACCCCACTTCTGCCGGAGTATGCAACATATGCAGACTGAAACGGCAGCTGCAGGAATCAATCGAACAGGAAGCATCCGGAGATAAATAGCCGTGTGCACCCCTAAAGTTTCAGTGACCATGCCCTGCTACAATTGCGAATCAACTGTAGGAGAGGCAATTGAAAGCATCCTCGGCCAGACCTGCTCCAATCTGGAGCTGGTGGCCGTGGATGACGGTTCCGCAGACGGAACCGCTGAGGTGTTACGGGAGTACGCCGCCAACGATCCCCGCTTGAAGCCGCTGTTTCTGGAACATCAGGGTGTTGTGGGTGCGGCCAACGCCGCTATCGACGCCGCAGAAGGTAAATATATAGCGCGGATGGATGCTGACGACATTGCTCTGCCCGAGCGCATTGAAAAACAGGTAGAGTTGTTGGATGTTGACCCCGAAACCGGGCTGACCGCCTGCCGGGTAGGCTTCGGCGGGAACAGGGAACAAAACGGGGGCTATGCCCATTATGTGGATTGGATCAACACTCTGATAGAGGCAGAGGAAATTTCCCTGAACCGTTTCGTGGAATTTCCCTTCGCAAATCCCTCCATCATGATGCGCAAAGATTTAATAGCGGAACACGGTCCGTTTCGGGACGGCGATTTTCCTGAAGACTACGAACTGATTCTGCGCTGGCTGGAATCCGGAGTAAAGATGCGTAAGGTTGATGAGGAGCTGCTTATTTGGAATGATCCTCCTGACCGACTGTCACGCAATCACCCCAAATACAACGTGGATGCTTTCTACCGTATTAAAAGCGAGTATCTTTTCCGCTGGCTGCAAAAGCACATCGGTCCTGAACCAAAAGTCGGAATAATCGGCTCAGGACGCACTTCCCGCAAAAGATACCAGATACTGGAAAACATGGGTGTGGACACAGCTTTTTATGTTGATGTTGACCCGCGCAAGGTAGGAATGCTGATTCACGGTAAAAAAGTTATCCACCGCACCGAAATTCCTGCGGCCGGGGAAACTTTTCTGCTTTCATATGTGGCCAGTTGGGGAGCGCGGGATGAGATCGCAGAATTCCTTGATGGGCGTGGATACGTCATGGGCCGGGATTACCTGCTGGTCGCTTAAATCCTGCGGACCATTACTGCCGAAGAATATAAGGCCAACGGCATAACTATCACTCAGAATTCTTAAGGTTAAATTCTAAGTAACTTTTCGATGAGACCTTATTGATAGTTTCTACCCCAGCGGTGCAAACAGATACAGCCTTTGCGTTTTGAACGGAAACCAGCATCCAAATTAAAAAAAGGCCAAGCAGTACAGCGATAAGTTTGATGGACAAACCATTATCCATGTAATGAATTCTCCTTATTGACAGTAATTTCAGTTCTATAGAAAAACTCTATAAATCCTAGTAAAGTCTTTATATATTAATTAAGAAATAAATTCCAGCTCCAATACAGCAGCACTGACTTTCTCCGCGAAATAAAAATCAGCCTCAAATTCGATGCCGCCGACAGCAGTAACCGGGATCATCCCACCAAGTGAATTGAGTGCGTAGACATAATCAAAACAACCAATCTGCGCCAGATTAATATTGAGCTTATTGATCTCAATATTCCGGGCAGCTATTGTCCTGGCCGTGCCGGGAAGCTTGTAGGCAGTTTGAGTCTCGTAAAAAGAATCGCCTTTCCGAAACATAAGGGATGCGAATGATGACTCAAGCACATTTCCGTCAAAATCCAGCAACAAAGCGTCATTGAAACCGTCTGCAAGTGCATCCTGCCATGCATTCTGGTAATCCATGCGGTTAGTGGACTTATGAGCCATAAGAGGTGAAAGAAATACATGCGGACAGGGCTTAAGAGTCCAAGTACGCTTTGGAATATATTCAAAAGGAACAGCGCAAACGAGAGGCACAGTGCGGCCTTCTTCCACTGGAAAGAAGATATTAACTCGCGCAAATTCATTTTCCAGATCATTTGCCGACAGCACATCGTTGATAACAGTTTCGTAATCCAAAACTTGTTCAGAAATACCAAACTGCTCAAGGCTCATACGTGCCCGGTCAAGGTGCAGGTCCAGATGGCATAACTTATTACCATTCCAGCAGATGGTCTCAAAAAAACCGAAACCGGTTCTAAAAGCCGGCTGAGCCAGATCAAGGCTGACTGCGTCTTCAATAAACCCACCATCCCTAAAGTAAATCATACTGACTCCGGATCGAGAATCTTGCCGACTTTAGCAATTGTCTCCAGATACTCCGCTTCAGGATCGGAATCAATAACTATGCCGCTTCCGGCCCAGCAACACAGCTTATTTTCGGCCTCGTTATACACACCGGTCCTGATGGAAATAGAAGAAACCATATCCTGCGGACCATTGATGAGCACAATGCTGCCGCAATACGGTCCGCGCGAATGTGGTTCCAACTTATCAATAAGTTTCATGGAACTTTTCTTTGGGCACCCGGTTATGGAACCACCGGGGAAGGCACTTAAGAGCAAATCTATACAGTCGCGTCCTTCCCGCAATTCCCCACGCACCCGACTGAACATCTGCAAGAGATTGTCCACTGCAAATACAGATTTGTGATCCTCTACAACAACTGAACCGTAGCGGCAGTCTGCTGAGATATCATTACGGACCAAATCAACGATCATGGAAAGTTCCGAGTCTTCTTTTACCGAATTTTGCAGCTCACAAACCAATTCTTCCGAGTACTCTTCAAAGCGAAGTGTCCCTTTGATCGGCTCCGATAGCACCTGCCCCTTTTTCACCCGTAAAAACAGTTCCGGGGAAGTGGAAACGATAACATTCCCACCGCTTTTTAATAAAGCATAATAAGGAGCAGGATAATGCTTGTGCAGCGCAAAGAACCAGCGAACAGGATCTAAATCCCCACCCGGCATACTAAACATGGTTGTGAGATTAAGCTGGTAAGTAAGCCCGTCACGGATGAACTCAATAGTACGGCCCACGCCTTCTTCATATCCCTTTTTATCTAAGGACATATGCACATTACATTCTGCAAACGAGGGTAATACGGTATCTGGAATTGCACCTGCTTTAGCGATATCTTTACAAACAGCTGGCCGATAACTTTCATCATTGCAAACAAGTTTCAGGGAAGAATCCCCACCGTCATGAATCAGCACGGCGCGGTACTTCTTTAAATGAAGCAGCGGAAAAGAAGCAGACTTATGGCTCTCCACCCCGCGCAATTCATACCCCAGCTCGTAGGAAAGATATCCCATCACCGGACCACAGTCCGTGAAGCAGAATGCCTTCATCTTTGCAGAAATAACATCAGCTTTCAGGCCGGGATGAAGCTCAAGCTCATCCACTGGGTCAACGCCCAGATAACTCTGGCATGAATCAGTACATTCCGGGGAACCGAGCAGAATATCCGCTGCATGGTTGCATACAAAATACGCCCCAATTTCCCTGAAGCGTTCGAAGCTACAACAGTCCGAAATAATTAAGGGCGAATTCAATGAAGACTCCGGGTTGCTCAGTTAAGAAAGATTCCGGGTGAAATTGATATCCCAACAGCGGCAGATTCGTATGCGCAACAACCATAGGGATATGTGCACTGTTAGCTCTCAAGAGTTTAAGCTCCTGACCCAGTTCGGAGCAATAAAGCGAGTGGTAACGGGCTACGGCCAGATACTTCCCTGAAAAAAAGACCTTCTCAGTACGGCCATGAAAGCAGCCATCAAGTCGGGATGTACGCCCCCCGAAATATTCATTCATTATCTGCATGCCGAGACAGACGCCGAGCACAGGCAGGCCGGATTCAAAAACCGCCGCATAGCCGGAATAATCTGCCGGACAACCGGGACCGGGTGAAATAATTATCAGCGCATAGCTGCTGAAATCAAAACAGCTGCCGCTTCCCAGTACCTCTGCATAAGGACGCACGTGAATATGCCCGTGCGAGATCTCACGGCTCAGCAGATGGTCAAGGTTGTTAGTGAAACTGTCGTTGTTATCGATGAGAAGTATATTCATAGTTCGAACCGGGTGTTTACTTCATGAAAGGCCGGGGCACAAGCATGATAAACTGATTTAGAACTGACTTATTGCGTTCAGGAGGATCAAAATGTATAGGTTATAAAGTCTTACCCCCTTCCAACTATTAGGGATTCAAAAGGGGGTTCTTCCCTTTTGTCCCGCTGAAGGCGAAATCAAATCATCAAATGCGCGCAGTGCGTCATAATATTCCCACGGAGAGCAGTATGGAATGTATTTCGAAAAGAGCCTGTGAGATCACCCCCTTTCTGGTCATGGATGTTCTGGAAAAAGCACAGGAAATGGAACGTCAGGGCCGCAGCATCATCCACATGGAAATCGGCGAACCGGACTTCGATACCCCGGAATGTGTCAAACAGGCCTGTATCAAGGCGATGGAATCCGGAGAAACACACTACACACACAGCCTCGGCATCCCGGAACTTCGTGAGGCTATCAGTAAATATTATAATGACACCTACGGTGTGGATGTCGATCCGGGCCGGGTTATCATAACTCAGGGGACTTCCCCGGCAATGCTGCTGCTATTCACTTTTATTCTGGATCAGGGCGACAACATCATTGTTTCCGACCCAGCCTATGCATGTTACAGCAACTTTATTTCCTTTGCCGGTGCTGAAGCTAACTCCATCCGCACTTTTGAGGAAGACGGATTCCAGTACCGCCCGGAAGCCATCGAAAAGGCTATAAACGATCGCACCAAGGCGATTCTAATCAACTCCCCATCCAACCCAACCGGAATCCTGCTTTCCCCGGAACGCATGGAGAAGATAGCTCAGATGGGCCCGTGGATCATTGCCGATGAAATATACCACGGCCTTGTGTACGGAGAAAAGGAACATACCATATTAGAATACACTGACCATGCCTTTGTATTGAACGGATTTTCTAAACTTTTCGCCATGACCGGATGGCGTCTGGGATACATCATCGCGCCGGAAAAATACGTGCGGCCGATGCAGAAACTCTGTCAGAACTTTTTCATCTCCGCCAACTCCATGGCCCAGTATGCCGGTGTTTCCGCACTTACCGAATCATGGGATGAGGTCAATCGCATCAAGGGAATCTACGACGATCGTCGCAAATTCCTGCTCCAGCGACTGCGTGAAATAGGATTTGATATTAAGGTCGAACCAACCGGAGCCTTTTACGTACTGGTTAATATGAAACATCTGGCAGCCAAATTCGACGGCAGCTCCCTGAAACTGGCCTTCGACATCTTAGAGAAAGCCGGAATCGGAGTCACACCGGGCATTGATTTCGGTGAAGGAGCAGAAGGATTTATCCGCCTGTCATATGCCAACTCAATGGAAAATCTGGCTGAGGGAATGAATAGGCTTGAAAAGTACGTAAAAGAAAACAGCTAGTTTTTTCTTCTATACAGAAGAAAAGCCCTGCGGACTTTGTGTTCGCAGGGCTTTTTTATTTTAATGAATACAATGATTTTCAGGTTTGTACCATCCCCTAAGCTTCCGCCTCGCCATGGCCGACCTTCTCCATTTTGATGAAGAACATCAGCAGGGCCGGAATCATGAACACGGTGAATACCGTGGACAGGGCCAGACCGCCGAGCACTACCGCACCAAGGCCGCGATAAAGTTCAGAACCGGGTCCGGGAGCGATTGCCAGCGGCAGCATACC